>NZ_JBKBVU010000251.1:0-3695 GCF_046289365.1 Caldimonas sp.
CGAATGGAGCGAGGCCCTGATGCATCCCGAGGCCGTGGGCTGGGACTGGGTGGGCATGAACCTCGACGACGGGGCGGCACTCACCGCTTTCCGGCTGCGCCGGCGCGACGGCAGCGCCCTGTGGGCCGGAGGCAGTTGGCGCGCACCCGGCCAGGACGTGCGCAGCTTCGGACCCGAGGAAGTGAGCTTCCACCCGGGCCGCACCTGGACCAGCCCGGCCACCCAAGCCCGCTACCCGGTGGAATGGACCCTCCTCACGCCGGCCGGCCGTTTCCAGGTCGTCAGCCGGCTCGACGCCCAGGAACTCGACAGCCGGGGCTCTACCGGCGCCATCTACTGGGAAGGTCTGAGCGAGCTGCGCGACCCGCAGGGCCGCCGCCTCGGCCAAGGCTATCTGGAGATGACCGGCTACGCCGCCGCGCTGCGGTTGTAGCCCGGTGCGCCTACACTGGATCGATGTCCTCCACCGCCACCGTGCCGCTGCCGCAGCAACGCACCGAGCCGCCCAAGGCGAGATCCATCACCGGTCTGCGCGCGCTGGCGCCCTTCGTGCGGCCCTATGCCCCGCGTGTGCTCCTGGCCGGCCTGTTCCTGCTGCTGGCCGCACTGACCATGCTGGCCTTTCCCTGGGTGCTGCGCGGCCTCATCGACCAAGGCCTGGTGGGGGCCGAGCCGGGCGAGCGCCTGGTGGCCCTGCGCGGGCACTTCGGCTGGCTCTTCGGGGTGGGCGTGGGCCTGGGCCTGTTCTCGGCCGCGCGCTTTTACCTGGTGAGCTGGCTGGGCGAACGCATCACCGCCGATCTGCGCGCCGCCGTGTACGGCCATGTGCTGAAGCAAAGCCCCGAGTTCTTCGAGACCACGCAGACCGGCGAGGTGCTCTCGCGCCTGACCACCGACACCACGCTGGTGCAGACGGTGGTGGGCTCCAGCCTGTCGATGGGCCTGCGCAATGCCGTGATGGGGCTGGGGGCGCTGGTGATGCTGGTGATCACCAACCCGCAGGTGATGAGCTACGTGCTGGGCATCATGCTGCTGGCCCTGCTGCCGGCGCTGCTGATCGGGCGCCGCGTGCGCAGGCTCTCGCGCGCCAGCCAGGACCGCGTGGCCGACACCAGCGCGATCGCCGGCGAGGTGCTCAACGCCATGCCGGTGGTGCAAAGCTACACCGCCGAAGAGCGTGAACACGAGCGCTTCGGCCAGGCCTGCGAGCGCGCCTTCGGCACTGCAGTGCGCCGCAGCCGCATGCGCGCGCTGCTGGTGGCCTTCGTGATCATCGCCAACTTCGGTGCGCTGCTGTGGTCGCTGTACGCCGGCACGCGCGCCGTGATCGAGGGGCACATCAGCCCGGGCCATCTGGCGCAGACGGTCGTGCTCGTCGCCCTCCTCATCGGCTCGGTGGCCGTGCTGTCGGAAGTGTGGGGCGACCTGCTGCGCGCCGCCGGCGCCACCGAGCGCCTGATGGAGCTGCTGGCCACACGCTCGCCGATTGCCGAGCCGGCCCATCCGGTGGCGCTGCCCAGCGCGCAGGGCGGCTCCTCGGTGCGTCTGGTCGGCGTTCGTTTCCACTACCCCTCGCGGCCGCAGACGCCCGCGCTGGACGACGTCACGCTGGACGTGCGCCCTGGCGAAACCGTGGCCCTGGTGGGCCCCAGCGGCGCCGGCAAGAGCACGGTCTTTCAGTTGCTGCTGCGTTTCTACGACGCCCAGCAGGGCCGCGTCGAGATCGATGGCGTGGACGCTCGCGAGGTCTCGTTGGCCGCGCTGCGATCGCGCATCGGCATCGTGCCGCAAGAGGCCGTGATCTTCTCGGCCAGCGCGATGGACAACATCCGCTACGGCCGCCCCGGCGCCAGCGACGAGGAGGTGATCGCCGCGGCCAAGGCGGCCCACGCCGACGGCTTCATCCGCGCCCTGCCCGAAGGCTATGCCAGCTTCCTCGGCGAGCGCGGCGTGCGCCTGTCCGGCGGACAACGCCAGCGCCTGTCCATTGCGCGGGCCATCCTCAAGAACCCGCCGCTTTTGCTGCTCGATGAAGCCACCAGTGCCCTCGACGCTGAAAGCGAACGCATGGTGCAGGCCGCCCTGGAAGCCGCGATGGAAAACCGCACCACTCTCGTCATCGCCCACCGCCTGGCCACCGTGCAACGCGCCGACCGCATCGTCGTGATGGAGCATGGCCGCATCGTCGAAACCGGCACGCATGGCGAGCTGGTGGCGCGCGGCGGGCTGTACGCCCAGCTCGCTGCCTTGCAGTTCGACATGCCATAATGCGCATGAATTCATGCGCATTGAGCCACCCATGCTGAACTTCGATCAGGCGCCCAAAAGGGCCACCAATCTGTCGCTGAACTCCGCCATTCTCGATCTGGCCAAGGAGATGGGGCTGAACGTCTCCCAGACCGTCGATCGGCTGCTGGCCGAGGAAGTGCGCCGACGCTACAAGGCCCATTGGGAGCAGCGCAACCGCGCGGCCATCGAGGCGTACAACGAACGCATCGAACGCGAGGGCACGCTGGGTGAACAGGTGCAGCGCTGGCTGTCAGACCCCAGCGGTTGAACGCCCATGCCCCGTTTCGACGTCTATCAGAACCCGATTGCAGAGCAGCGAAGGGCGGTTCCGTACTGGCTGGATGTGCAAAGCGATCTCGTCGATGCGCTGCACACGCGCATCGTGGTGCCGCTGCGCATCCGCGAAGACGAGCATCTCGCCTCTCATCGTCTCAACCCCTGTTTCGAGATCGAGCAGCACCTAGTCTATGCGGAGACGCAGAACCTGGCCGCCGTCCCGCGACGGCTGCTGAAGAAGCGTGTGACCTCGCTCCAAGCCCACCACGCCGAACTCGAAGACGCCCTCGACTTCCTGTTCCGCGGCTATTGATTCGCCCCGGATGTCCACCATGTCCACTCGCCCCATCCGCTCGCAGTACGAAGACTTCATGCGCCACGTCTACACGCACGGCGTGGCCAAGACCGACCGCACCGGCACCGGCACGCGCAGCGTCTTCGGCTATCAGATGCGCTTCGACCTCAATGAAGGCTTCCCACTGGTCACCACGAAGAAGGTGCATCTGAAAAGCGTCATCCTGGAGCTGCTGTGGTTCCTGCGCGGCGACAGCAATGTGCGCTGGCTGCAGGAGCGCGGCGTGACCATCTGGGACGAATGGGCCCGAGCCGACGGCGATCTCGGGCCCATCTATGGCGTGCAATGGCGCTCCTGGCCCACGCCGGACGGCGGCCACATCGACCAGATCGCCGAGGTGGTGCATCAGATCAAGACCAACCCCGACTCGCGCCGCATCATCGTGAGCGCCTGGAACGTGGCCGATCTGCCAAAGATGGCGCTGATGCCCTGTCATGCCTTCTTCCAGTTCTACGTGGCCGAAGGCCGCTTGAGCTGCCAGCTCTACCAGCGCAGCGCCGACATCTTCCTGGGCGTGCCCTTCAACATCGCCAGCTACGCCCTGCTCACCCACATGCTGGCCCAGCAGTGCGACCTGGGCGTGGGCGACTTCATCTGGACGGGTGGCGACTGCCACATCTACAACAACCACTTCGAGCAGGTCGAGCTGCAGCTCTCGCGCACGCCCCACCCCTACCCCGTGCTGAACCTCAAGCGCCGGCCCGCTTCAATCTTCGACTACGAGTACGAGGACTTCGAGGTGCTGGACTACCAGCACCACCCCGCCATCAAGGCC
>NZ_JBKBVU010000252.1:0-3694 GCF_046289365.1 Caldimonas sp.
CGGCGCCGCATCGCCGCCGGCAAGGAGCCTCTGGCCTTGCCCCTGAAGATCGGTACCCACACCCTCGGCGGCTTCCTGGCCCTGCGGGTGCTGGCCAGCCTGAAGGGGCTGCGCCGCCGTGGCAGCCGGTTCGCGCTGGAGCAGTCCCTGATCGAGCGCTGGCTGGCCGGCGTGGAGCAGGGCACGCGCACGCTGTGGCAGCTTGGCTACGAAATCGCCGAATGCGGCCGGCTCATCAAGGGCTATGGTTCGACCAATGAGCGCGGCAAAGACAACCTGCTGCACGTGCTCGATCACCTGGCGACGGCGGCGTCGTTCGAGACCCCCGAGCAGCGCGCAGCGGCCATCGGCGCGGCGCGCGCGGCCGCTCTGGCCGACGATGCCGGCAAGGCGCTCGACCAGGCCCTGGTCCAGCATGGCGCGCCGCCCCGTCCGGTGAAGGCCCAGCCCATCCGGTGGTACAAACGGCGCCCTGCATCCTGAGTTCCTGTCCGCCATGAGCCGCATCCATCACCTGCCCGTCCATGTCGAGTTCGGCGACTGCGACCCGGCCGGCATCGTCTGGTTTCCCAACTTCTTCCGCTGGTTCGACGCCGGTTCGCGGCGCTTCTTCATCGCCTGCGGCGTGCCGCCCTGGAAGGAGCTGGAAAAGACCACCGGCATCTTGGGCACGCCGCTGGTGGACACCCAGGCGCGCTTCGTGCGCCCGGCCAGCTACGGCGACGAGATCATCGTGGAGACCCACATCCCCGAATGGCGCGCCAAGAGCTTCGTGATGAAGCATCGCATCCTGCGCGGCGCCGAGCTGCTGTGCGAATGCACCGAAGTGCGCGTGTTTGCACAGCGCACCGGCGAGGACCCGCACGCCATCCGCGCCGTGCCCATCCCGGAAGACATTCGCGCCCTGTGTGGCTGATCCCCGGCCGATCGCTCAGGCGGCCGCAGCGGCCACCGCGGCGTGCAGGTCGGGCACGAGGTTGTGCGCGCCCAGGTGGGCGGCAAAGCCCGAGCGCTCCATCAAGCTGCGCGGCTGCTCGTTCAGGTCGCACAGCACCAGACGGATGCCCCGGCGCTGCAGGCTGCGGTGCAACTGCTCCAGCGCGTCCAGGCCGGTGGTGTCGATGGAGATCAGGCGGTGCATCTCCAGCACCAGCACCCGGATGCCCGGGCGCAGGCGCTGCGTGATGGCTTCCACCTTGGCCACGGCCCCGAAGAACAGGGCGCCATAAAGCTTCATCGCCTGCACCGTGTCGGGCACGCCCGCCGGCAGGGGCAGCGGCTCGATGCGAAACAGCGTGCTCATGCGGTAGATGAAGAACACGCAGGCCATCACCAGGCCGACCTCCACCGCCACGGTGAGGTCGAACACCACGGTGAGCACGAAGGTGCCCACCAGCAACACTCGATAGGGCACCGAGAACTGGCGCAAGCGCACGAACTCGCGCCATTCGCCCATGTTCCAGGCCACGAAGAGCAGGATGCCGGCCAAAGCCGCCAGCGGCACCTGCGAGGCCAGCGGTGCGGCTACCAGCACCACGACCAGCAGCGTGAGCGCATGCACCATGCCCGCCACCGGGCTGGTGGCGCCCGAGCGGGCGTTGGTGACCGTGCGTGCAATCGTGCCCGTGGCCGGGATGCCGCCGAAGAAGGGCACGACCATGTTGGCCACGCCCTGGCCCATCAGTTCCTGGTTGGGGTCGTGGCGAGGGCGTTCGCTCAGGTTGTCGGCCACCCGCGCGCACAGCAGCGACTCGATGGCGCCCAGCATCGCAATCGTGAGCGTGGGGATGAAGAGCTGGCGGATGCCGTCCCACGAAAAGGCCGGCCACTGCAAGGTGGGCAGGGCCTGGGGAATGCCGCCGAAGCGCGAGCCGATGGTCTCCACCGGCAGAGCAAACAGGGCGGTGAGCGCGGTGGCCAGGCCCAGCGCGACGATGGTGCCTGGCAGGCGGGCCACCACCTTCAGAGCGCGCTGCGCAGGCGAGCGGGCGATGGCCGGCAGCGCATAGAGCTTGGGCCAGAGGATGACGATGGCCAGACAGGCCAGGCCCAGGCCCAGCGCCATCGGGTTGAAACCGTGCAGGTGGCGGCCCAGCGTCGCGAGCTGGCCGAAGAAGTCGGCCGGCAGCGCATCGATCGACAGGCCCAGCAGGTCCTTCACCTGAGACAGCGCGATCAGCACCGCGATGCCGTTGGTGAAGCCGATCACGATGGTGATCGGGATGTAACGCACCAGGACCCCGAGCTTGAACAGGCCCATCAGGAACAACAGGCCACCGGCCAACACGGTGGCAACGAGCAGGTTGCCCAGGCCGTAGCGCTGCACGATGCCGTAGACGATGACGATGAAGGCACCGGCCGGCCCGCCAATCTGTACGCTGGAGCCCCCCAGCGCCGAGATGAGAAAGCCAGCGATGATCGCGGTGACGAGGCCCTGCTCGGGCTTGACGCCCGAGGCGATGGCAAAGGCCATGGCCAGCGGCAACGCCACCACACCCACGGTGAAACCGGCAGAGAGGTCGCGTACGAAGCGTTGGCGGTCGTAGTCCCGCAGATCGTCGAGGAGGCGAGGGCGGAAGGAGGCGAGTTCGAGTCCGACGGGAAGCCGTATGCCCATGGTGTGCTTTGTGGGTTCTAGCGTGTCCTGGCCCTTCGAAGGCGGCATCTTCGAACCTTCAGGCAGGCCCGGTCAAGCATGCTTGAGCATGGTGCTCCACCTTGTCTGCCGGCTGAGGTAGGCTCGCCGCTGCCGACCCTGCCGATGGAGACCGCCGATGACCGCCCCCGCCCGCCTGGACGACCCCCGTGCCTTGCTGCGCCACCTGCTCGATGCGGCCATCGCACGCGCGCAACCGGACCGATGCCTGGCCGGCCGTCTGCCGCCGCCTCCACGTGGGCGCACCCTGGTGCTGGGCGCCGGCAAGGCCGGCGGGGCAATGGCCGCGGCCGTCGATGCCCTGTGGCCGAAAGACGCACCGCTGAGCGGCCTGGTCGTGACGCGCTACGGCCATGTGCCCCCGGCCTACCGGGCTGCGCCGGGTCGTATCGAGGTGGTCGAGGCGGCCCACCCGGTGCCCGATGCGGCGGGCCAGGCGGCCGCGCAGCGCATGATGACGCTCACCCGCGGCCTTACGAGGGACGACCTCGTGTTGTGCCTCCTCTCTGGCGGCGGCTCGGCGCTGCTCAGCGCCCCTGCGCCGGGCGTGACGCTGGCCGACAAGCAGGCCCTCAACCGCGCGCTGCTCGACAGCGGCGCCTCGATCAGCGAGATGAACTGCGTGCGCAAGCACCTCTCGGCCTTGAAAGGCGGACGGCTGGCGGCGCTGTGTGCGCCGGCGCGGGTAGTCACACTCGTGATCTCCGACGTGCCCGGCGACGATCCCAGCGTGATCGCCAGCGGTCCCACCGTGCCCGATGCCACGACCTGCGCCGACGCTCTGGCCATCGTGCGCCGCTACCGCCTGACGCTGCCGGCGGACATTGAAGCCGCCTGGGCGCGCGGCGAGCTGGAAACGCCCAAGCCGGGCGATCCCGTCTTCGACGGCCACGAAGTGCACCTGATTGCCACGCCGCAGCAGGCCTTGGAGGCCGCGGCCGAGGCCGCAGCGGCCCTGGGTGTGGCGGCGCACATCCTGAGCGACGAGATCGAGGGGGAATCGCGCGTGGTGGGACAGGTGCATGCCGCCCTGGCCCG
>NZ_JBKBVU010000033.1:0-23531 GCF_046289365.1 Caldimonas sp.
CTTCACGCTCTTCGAACGCTTCGAGGCCAAGCTGGAGAAGCACCAAGGCCACCTCGTGCGCGCCGCCATCGAGCTCACCAAGGACTGGCGCACCGACCGCGTGCTGCGCCGCCTGGAAGCCATGCTCGCCGTGGCCGACCGCGAGACCTCGCTGATCATCACCGGCAATGGCGACGTGCTGGAACCCGAGCACGGCATCATCGCCATCGGCTCGGGCGGCGCCTACGCCCAGGCGGCCGCCCGTGCCCTGCTGGAGCACACCGAGCTGGCCGCGCCCGAGATCGTCAAGAAGTCGCTCGAGATCGCCGGCGACCTGTGCATCTACACCAACCACCACCACACGATCGAGGTGCTGGGATGAGCGCCATGACGCCCCAGGAGATCGTCTCCGAACTCGACCGCCACATCATCGGCCAGCAGCAGGCCAAACGCTCGGTGGCCATCGCGCTGCGCAACCGCTGGCGCCGCCAGCAGGTGGATGAGAAGCTGCGCCCCGAGATCACGCCCAAGAACATCCTGATGATCGGCCCCACCGGCGTGGGCAAGACCGAGATCGCGCGCCGCCTGGCCCGCCTGGCCGATGCGCCCTTCATCAAGGTGGAGGCCACCAAGTTCACCGAGGTGGGCTATGTGGGCAAGGACGTGGACTCCATCATCCGCGACTTGGTGGACATGTCGGTCAAGCAAACGCGCGAGGCCGAGATGCGCAAGCTGCGCTCGCGCGCCGAGGATGCCGCCGAGGAGCGCATCCTGGACGTGCTGGTGCCTGCGCCGCGCAGCGACTTCGGCCTGGCCCCCGCCTCGACCCCCGACAGCCCCGCGCGTCAGACCATGCGCAAGCGCCTGCGCGAAGGTCAGCTCGACGACAAGGAAATCGAAATCGAGGTGGCTGACCCCCGCCCCGCGCTGGAGATCATGGGCCCACCGGGCATGGAGGAGATGACCGAGCAGTTGCGCGGCCTGTTCTCGCAGTTCGGCGCGGCCAAGCGCAAGACCCGCAAGCTCAGAATCGCCGAGGCGCTGAAGCTGCTGGTGGACGAGGAAGCCGCCAAACTGATCAACGAGGACGAGATCCGCACCCGCGCGCTGGCCAATGCCGAGCAGAACGGCATCGTCTTCATCGACGAGATCGACAAGGTGGCCTCGCGCTCGGACGTGGGCGGTGCCGACGTGTCGCGCCAGGGCGTGCAGCGCGACCTGCTGCCGCTGGTGGAGGGCACGACCGTCAACACCAAGTACGGGATGGTCAAGACCGACCACATCCTCTTCATCGCCTCGGGCGCCTTCCACCTCAGCAAGCCCAGCGATCTCATCCCCGAGCTGCAGGGGCGCTTCCCGATCCGCGTCGAACTGGGGCCCCTGTCGGTGGAGGACTTTGAGGCCATTCTGACGCAGACCCATGCCAACCTGACGCGCCAGTACCAGGCCCTGCTCGCCACCGAGGGCGTGACACTGGAGTTCACGCCCGAGGGCATTCGCCGCATCGCGCAGATCGCCTACGAGGTGAACGACCGCACCGAAAACATCGGTGCGCGCCGCCTGTCCACCGTGCTCGAAAAGCTCCTCGACGAAGTCTCCTTCGAGGCCAGCCGGCTCGAAGGCCAGACCGTCACGATCGACGCCGCCTACGTGGACGCCCGGCTGGCCGAGCTGGCGAAAGACGAGGATCTCTCGCGCTACATCCTCTGAGTAACCGTCTTCCGAATCAAGCAGTGTGAAGCGGCAGGCTCAGAGCGCCCGCTTGGCTTGCGCGCGTCGATGCGCGATGTGCAGCAGGCCGTCGAAGATCAGCGTCTCGACCAGCTCGAATTCCTGGCCCAGGTGGGGGGCCATCTTCCATCCCGCCCCCCCGGTCAGCCAGCACGAAGGCGGCTCGCCGCAGCGCTCGGTGAGGTTGTGGTACATCCGGTCGATCGCCCCGGCGATCGCGAAGGTGCCGCCGGTGGTCAGTGCATCGCTGGTGTTGGTGGGGAAGTCGCGCACCTCCCCGGTGGGCACGCGCAGGCCCGCCGTGCCGCTTTCCAGCGCGCGCAGCATGATGCCGTGGCCGGGCAGGATGAGGCCTCCAAGGAAGTGGCCGCTCGCATCCAGCGCATCGACGGTCACGGCCGTGCCCACCATCACCACCAGCGCCGGACGCGGCCGACCGCCGTTGAGCAGGTGCCAGCGCGCCCCGATCATCGCAACCCACCGGTCCGCGCCCAGGCGCGACGGATGGTCGTAGCCGTTGATGACCTCGTCCTCCTGGCTGCTGGCGACCACCCACACCGGGGGGAAGTCCCACAGCTCCTCGATCTGCTCTTCGACGCGGCGACGCACCGCATCGCTGGCCACGCAGCAGCCGATCATCGCCTCAGGCGCGGCCAGGTCCTTCCACTCGTCCTCGGCCAGGGTGTCGATGTTCTCGATGAACACCGCCCCATGCGCCAGCAGGCGCGCGCCGGGGTGCATGGCGTCGTAGACGGCCCACTTCAGGCGCGTGTTGCCGATGTCGATGGCGAGGAAGCTCATGGGGTGGCATTATGGGTGCGATGGGCGCCGGGCGTGCGCCCCACAGGAGACATCATGGCCCCGCCCCGCTTCCCGGTCCTGAAGGATCCGCGCTTCGAAGGCTGGCATTTCCACCAGGCCGACGGCCGCGACGGGCGAGCACCGGTGCATCTGGAGCGGCTGTCTGCGGCGGACAAACCCTTTGCCAACGGCCCGAAGAACGGTGACCGGGAGCGCGTGGAGCAATTGGCCGAGGAGCTCGACCTGCTGCAGGAGCATTTCTATGCGGACGGGCGTCACAAGCTGCTGGTGGTGTTGCAGGGCATGGACACCAGCGGCAAGGACGGCACGGTGCGCAGCGTGTTCGGCCGCATGAGCCCGCTGGGTGTGCACACCGTGGCCTTCAAGGCGCCCAACAGCACCGAACTGGCCTACGACTACCTCTGGCGCGTGCACCAGCGCGTGCCACGCGCCGGCGAGATCGTGATCTTCAACCGCAGCCACTACGAGGACGTGCTGGTGCCGGTGGTCGAAGGCTGGATCGATGAGGACGAGACGCAACGCCGCTACCGCCACCTCTGCGACTTCGAGCGCATGCTGGCCGAGACCGGCACCGTCATCGTCAAGTGCATGCTGCACATCTCGAAGGACGAGCAAAAGGAGCGCCTGCAGGCCCGCCTGGACGACGACCGCAAGCACTGGAAGTTCGACCCGCGCGACCTGCACGCCCGCGCCCGCTGGAACGACTACCAGCGGGCCTACGAGGCCGCCCTGGCCGCCACCGCCACCCCCTGGGCGCCATGGACGGTGGTCCCCGCCGATTCCAAGACCCACCGCAATCTGATGGTCGCCACGCTGATCCGCGACGTGCTCCAGGGCCTGGACCTGCGCTACCCGCGACCCGACTTCGACCCGAAGAGCATCCGGATCGACTGAAACCTAGGGTTATCCATAGGCCGGCGGCTTCAGGGGGCCGGTCTGCCAGACTTTGATGGCATGATTGACGTTGACGTAAACGTCAATTCGAGCCCCACCCCGTCCAACCCACAGGCTGTCCCGAGATGACCGACCTTTCCGCCGAATACCAGGCCCTGGCCGCGTACCGTCCGACCCACAAGGTGCGTTTCGTCACCGCCGCCTCGCTCTTCGACGGCCACGACGCCTCGATCAACATCATGCGGCGCATCCTGATGAGCATGGGGGCCGAGGTGATCCACCTGGGTCACAACCGCTCGGTGGACGAGGTGGTGACCGCCGCCTTGCAGGAAGACGCCCACGGCATCGCGATCAGCTCCTACCAGGGCGGGCATGTCGAGTACTTCAAGTACATGGTGGACCTGCTGCGCCAGCGCGGGGGCGAGCACATCCAGGTTTTCGGCGGCGGCGGCGGCGTGATCGTGCCGACCGAGATCCGCGAACTGCAGGACTACGGCGTGGCGCGCATCTACAGCCCCGAGGACGGCCAGCGCATGGGGCTGCAGGGCATGATCGGCGAGATGCTGATGCGCGCCGACCAGGATCTTTCAGTGCACGCCCCGCGCGAGCTGTCCGCGCTGGAGGGCCATGATGACCGGGCCTGGCGCGCGCTGGCCCGGCTCATCACGGCGCTGGAGGCCGGCACAGTCCCTGCCGCGCTGCGCGAGGCTGTGCATCAGCGCGCGGCGCAGGCGCGCATCCCGGTGCTGGGCATCACCGGCACCGGCGGGGCGGGCAAATCCAGCCTCACCGACGAACTCATCCGCCGCTTGCGCCTGGACCAGGACGACCAGCTTCGCATCGCGGTCATCAGCATCGACCCGTCTCGGCGCAAGAGCGGCGGCGCGCTGCTGGGCGACCGCATCCGCATGAACGCGATCGGCCCGTGGCAGCAGGGCCCGCGCGTGTACATGCGCAGCCTGGCCACGCGCGAGGCCGGCAGCGAGATCAGCCAGGCCCTGCCCGACGTGGTGGCCGCCTGCAAGGTCGCCGGCTTCGACCTGGTGATCGTCGAGACCTCCGGCATCGGCCAGGGCGATGCGGCCATCGTGCCGCACGTGGACGTGCCCATGTACGTGATGACGCCGGAGTTCGGCGCGGCCAGCCAGCTCGAGAAGATCGACATGCTCGACTTCGCCGAGTTCGTGGCGATCAACAAGTTCGACCGCAAGGGGGCGCTGGACGCCCTGCGCGACGTGGCCAAGCAGGTGCAGCGCAACCGCGAGGCCTTCGGCCAGCGCCCCGAGGACATGCCCGTCTTCGGCACCATGGCCAGCCGCTTCAACGACGACGGCGTGACCGCGCTGTACCAGGCGCTGCGCCAGCGGCTGGCCGAGCTGGGCCTGCCGGTGAAGGAGGGCCGGCTGCCGACGGTCTCGACCCGCCACAGCACCCACCAGAACCCCATCGTGCCGCCTGCGCGCACCCGCTACCTGGCCGAGATCGCCGACACGGTGCGCGGCTACAAGGCTCGGGCGCGCAAGCAGTCGGCCCTGGCGCGCGAGATCCAGCAGTTGCGCGAATCGGCACGCATGCTCAAGGAGGCCATCCCGGAGAAGAACAAGGCTGTGGAAGCCCTGCTCGAGCAGGCGCAGCGGCGCGAGGCCCAGCTCGAGCCGACGGCGAAGAAACTGTTGGCCCAGTGGCCGCAGATGCAGCAGGCCTACGCGGGCGACGAGTACGTCGTGAAGATCCGCGACAAGGAGATCCGCACCTCGCTCGTGCACACCACGCTGTCGGGCAACAAGATCCGCAAGGTCGCCCTGCCCCGCTTCGAGGATCATGGCGAACGCCTGAAGTGGCTGATGCTGGAGAACGTGCCCGGCTCCTTCCCCTACACCGCCGGTGTGTTTGCCTTCAAGCGCGAGGGCGAGGACCCCACCCGCATGTTCGCCGGCGAGGGAGACCCGGCACGCACCAACCGGCGCTTCAAGCTGCTGTCCGAAGGCATGCCGGCCAAGCGTCTGTCCACGGCCTTCGACTCGGTCACGCTCTACGGCGCCGATCCCGACCCGCGCCCGGACATCTACGGCAAGGTGGGCAACTCGGGCGTGTCCGTCGCCACGCTGGACGACATGAAGGTGCTCTACAGCGGCTTCGACCTGTGCTCGCCCCACACCAGCGTGTCGATGACCATCAACGGGCCGGCCCCCACCATCCTGGCGATGTTCATGAACACCGCCATCGACCAGCAGCTCGACAAGTTCCGCGCCGACAACGGCCGCGAGCCCACCGACGACGAAGCCCAGAAGATCCGAGAGTGGGTGCTGGAGAACGTGCGCGGCACCGTGCAAGCCGACATCCTGAAGGAAGACCAGGGCCAGAACACCTGCATCTTCTCCACCGAGTTCAGCCTGAAGGTCATGGGCGACATCCAGGAGTACTTCGTGCACCACAAGGTGCGCAACTTCTACTCGGTGTCCATCAGCGGCTATCACATCGCCGAAGCCGGCGCCAACCCGATCAGCCAGCTCGCCTTCACGCTGGCCAACGGCTTCACCTTTGTGGAAGCCTACCTGGCGCGTGGCATGCACATCGACGACTTCGCGCCCAACCTGTCCTTCTTCTTCAGCAATGGCATGGACCCGGAGTACACCGTGCTGGGCCGGGTGGCCCGGCGCATCTGGGCCGTGGCGATGAAGGAGAAGTACGGCGCCAACGAGCGCAGCCAGAAACTCGAGTACCACATCCAGACCAGCGGCCGCAGCCTGCACGCGCAGGAGATCGCCTTCAACGACATCCGCACCACGCTGCAGGCGCTCATTGCCATCTACGACAACTGCAACAGCCTGCACACCAACGCCTACGACGAAGCCATCACCACCCCCACCGAGGAATCGGTGCGCCGGGCCATGGCCATCCAGCTCATCATCAACCGCGAGTGGGGGCTGGCGAAGAACGAGAACCCCAACCAGGGCGCCTTCATCATCGAGGAGCTGACCGAACTGGTAGAAGAGGCCGTGCTGGCCGAGTTCGAGAAGATCGCCGAGCGCGGCGGCGTGCTGGGCGCGATGGAGACCGGCTACCAGCGCAGCAAGATCCAGGAGGAATCGCTGCACTACGAGATGCTCAAGCACACCGGCGAGCTGCCCATCATCGGCGTGAACACCTTCCGCAACCCGCATGGTGACCCCATTCCCGAAGCGCTGGAGCTGGCGCGCTCGACCGAGGAGGAGAAGCAGTCGCAGCTGGCGCGGCTGGCCGACTTCCATGCACGTCACGCCCACGAGGCGCCGGCCATGCTCGAGCGCCTGAAGCAGGCCGTGATCGACAACCGCAACGTCTTCGAGGTGTTGATGGACGCGGTGCGCTGCTGCTCGCTGGGCCAGATCACCCACGCGCTGTTCGAAGTGGGCGGGCAGTACCGTCGCAACATGTGACCCCCTGTGCCGCGGGGTTGTCGGGCCTGGACCCGCGGCCAAAATGGCGGGGTGGTTCCTTCTGCCCTTCGATCAATGCTGTGGCTGCTGGCCCTGGCCGGCAGCCCGGCCTTGGCCGTCGTCGAGCCGGCCACGGGCCGCTGGACGCCCGGCATCGGCGACCCCACCGTGATGGGCTGGCTGACCGTGCTGGCCTACCTGGGCACGGCCTCGCTGGCCGTGGTGAACCTGCTGGCGGCGCGCCGCACCCGGCTGCCGTGGCTCTACTGGGCCGTCGTGGCGGCCCTGATGGCGCTGCTGGCGCTGAACAAGCAGCTCGATCTGCAAACCTGGTTCACCCAGCTCGGGCGCGACCTGGCCCTCGCCCAGGGCTGGTACGCGCAGCGGCGCATCGTGCAGGCTGGTTTCATCGTGGTGCTGGCCTGCGGAGCGGCCGGCGTCTCGGTGCTACTGTGGCGCCAATGGCGCCGGCAGTGGCAAGGCTACCGCCTCAGCGCGCTCGGGCTGGTCCTGCTGCTGGCTTTCATCGTGATCCGCGCCGCCACCTTCCATCACATCGACGAATGGCTCGGGTGGGGCCTGGCCGGCCTGAAGCTCAATCACCTGCTCGAACTGGGCGCCATCGGGCTGATCGCCGCCGGCGCCTGGCAGTGGCACCGATTCCATCGCAAGACGGTGCGCGAGTTCTTCCTGCATCACCTCGGCATGATGCGCTAAAGCGCCATCACTCCTGCAGCGCGCGGAAGACCTGCCGCTGCAGACCCTGCAGGTCGAGCACGCGCACGCCGCCATACTCGATGCGGATCAGACCCTGATCCTGCAGCACGTGCAGCGCCTCGTTGACCCGCTGGCGCGACAGTCCCACCAGCGCCCCCAGCTCCTGCTGGGTGATGCGCAGCAAGGTACCCACGCCGGGATAGAGCACGGGATGGAAGAGCGCCGCCAGGCTGCGCGCCACACGGGCATCCGGGTCGTTCATGCGGTCGATCTCGCGCGCGGCGATGAACTGGCCCAGACGTTCGTTGAGCTGGCGCATCACGAAGCGGTTGAAAGGAATGCTGTTGTCCAGCAGCCAGTGGAAGGTTTCGATGTCCAGCCCTGCCACCAGACTGGCCCGCAGGGCCTGCACGTTGTAGCGGTAGGGCTCGCGCTTGAGCAGCGTGCCCTCGCCGAACCAGGCACCCGGCGGCAGGCCGGTAAAGGTGATGGGCGTGCCGGCCGAGGAATCATTGCTCATCTTGAGCAAGCCAGCGATCACACCGAACCAATAGGTGGGCGCACGCCCGATGCGGCACACCAGCTCCCCCGGTTCGGCCCGCACCACCTGGATCCGGGCGGCCGCCAGCGCGCGGTCGCCGTCGTCGAGATGCGCCAGCCAGGGCACGTCGGCCAGTTCGGCATCACTGGGCGAGCGGGCTCGGCGCAGCAGAGCACCGGCAGGCGGCAGGTCCTTGGACACGGCAACGGACACGGGTTATTCCCCAGGGGGGCGACCCTAGGATTGTCGTCAGAACGACAACACGACGTCAAACATCTTCCTAGCATCCCTGGCATGCGATGAGCCGGCAAGCGCCGGCCCCACCAGGAGACGACGGTGCAGACCACCTTTCCGAAGCTCATGCTCGAGCACGCGGCGCGCCGACCGGGCGCCCCGGCCCTGCGCGAAAAGGAATACGGCATCTGGCAGACGATGAGCTGGGCCGAGCTGGCCACGCTCGTGCGGCATCTGGCCGGCGGCCTGGCCCAGGCAGGCTTGCGACGCGGCGAGCACCTCGTGGTGGTGGGCGAGAACCGCCCCCGCCTGTACGCCACGATGCTGGCCGCGCAGTCACTGGGCGCCGTTCCCGTCCCGCTGTACCAGGACGCGGTGGCCGCCGAATTCGTCTATCCCCTCAACAACGCCGAGGTGGCCTTCGCCGTCGTCGAGGACCAGGAGCAGGTCGACAAGCTGCTGGAAGTGCGCCCACAGTGCCCCCGGCTCGCACGCATCTGGTACGACGACCCACGCGGCCTGCGCAACTACCGCGAAAGTGGTCTGAACAGCCTCGATGCCCTCATCGAAGCCGGCCGCGTCTTCGACGCCCAGCATCCCGGCTTCTTCCAGGCCGAGGTGGACAAAGCCCGTTCCGACGACGTCGCCGCGATGTTCTTCACCTCGGGCACCACCGGCAACCCCAAGGGCGTGGTCCACACGCACCACGCGCTGATCGACCGGGCTCTGGCCGGCGCGAAGTTCGACCGGCTCACCGAGCACGAGGAGGTGCTCGCTTACCTGCCGCCGGCCTGGATCGGCCAGAACTGCTTCAGCTATGCGCAGTGGCTCGTGTGCGGCTACGTGGTGAACTGCCCCGAGTCGGCCTCCACCGTGATGATCGACCTCAAGGAGATCGGCCCCACCTACTACTTCGCGCCGCCACGCATCTTCGAAGGCCTGCTCACCAGCGTGATGATCCGCATGGAGGACGCCGGGCGCTTCAAGCGCTGGCTCTTCCACCACTTCATGGACGTGGCGCGCCGCGTAGGCCCGGCCCGCATGGACGGCAAACCCCTGTCGCTGGGCGAGCGTCTGGCCTATGCCCTTGGAGACCTGTTCGTCTACGGACCGCTGCGCAACAACCTCGGGATGAGTCGCATCCGCGTGGCCTACACCGCCGGCGAGGCCATCGGCCCAGACCTCTTCACCTTCTACCGCTCCATCGGCATCAACCTCAAGCAGCTCTACGGCTCCACCGAAACCGCCGTGTTCGTCTGCCTGCAACCCGACCACGAGGTCAAGGCCGACACCGTGGGCGTGCCCATCGAGGGCGTGGAGATCAAGCTCGATGCCAACGGCGAGATCCTCATCCGTTCACCCGGCTTGCTCAAGGAGTACTACAAGAACCCCCAGGCTACCGCCGAGGTCAAGACGGTCGACGGCTGGTACCGCAGCGGCGACGCCGGCTTCCTCGACGCCAGCGGCCACCTGAAGATCATCGACCGTGCCAAGGACGTGGGCCGCATGGCCGATGGCTCGATGTTCGCACCCAAGTACATCGAGAACAAGCTCAAGTTCTTCCCCCACATCAAGGAGGCGGTGGCCTTCGGCGACAAGCGCGACAAGGTGTGCGCCTTCATCAACATCGACTTCGAGGCCGTGGGCAACTGGGCCGAAAAGCGCAACCTGCCCTATGCGGGCTACACCGACCTGGCTCAGAAACCCGAGGTCTACGAGCTCATCCGTGAATGCGTCGAGAAGGTCAACGCCGACCTCGCCCAGGACGACAAGCTCGCGGGCAGCCAGATCAGCCGCTTCCTCATCCTGCACAAGGAACTCGACGCCGACGACGGCGAGCTCACCCGCACCCGCAAGGTGCGCCGCAGCTACATCGCCGAAAAGTATGGCGTCCTGGTCGACGCGCTGTACGGTGGCAAGACCTCGCAGTACATCGAGACCCAGGTCAAGTTCGAGGACGGCCGCACGGGCGTCGTCAGCGCCGACCTGCGCATCGTCGACACCAAGACCTACCCTGCCGTGAAGAGGGCTGCCTGATGACCACTGCCACTGCTCTGCGCGCCCCCCTGCCGGTGGGCGATGACCTTCCGGCCGCCAACGATGCGGCTCCTCCCGTGGCCGGCCGCAAGATCGGCGACGTGATCCTGGATGTGCGCAACATCTCGCTGAGCTTCGGCGGCGTCAAGGCGCTCACCGACATCAGCTTCAACGTGCGTGAGCACGAGATCCGCGCCATCATCGGCCCCAACGGCGCGGGCAAGAGTTCGATGCTCAACTGCATCAACGGCGTCTACCAGCCCCAGCAAGGGTCGATCGTCTTCCGCGGCCAGACCTTCAAGCACATGAACTCACGCCAGGTGGCCGAGATGGGGGTGGCGCGCACCTTCCAGAACCTGGCCCTGTTCAAGGGCATGAGCGTGCTCGACAACATCATGACGGGCCGCAACCTGCGCATGAAGAGCAACATCTTCCTGCAGGCCCTGCGCTGGGGTCCGGCCGAGCGTGAGGAGATCGCCCACCGCGAATTCGTCGAACGCATCATCGACTTCCTGGAAATCCAGGCTTACCGCAAGACGCCCGTGGGGCGCCTGCCCTACGGATTGCAAAAGCGCGTGGACCTCGGCCGCGCGCTGGCCATGGAGCCCCAGGTGCTGCTGCTCGACGAGCCAATGGCCGGCATGAACGTGGAGGAGAAGCAGGACATGTGCCGCTTCATCCTCGACGTGAACGACGAGTTCGGCACCACCATCGTGCTGATCGAGCACGACATGGGCGTGGTGATGGACATCTCCGACCGGGTCGTGGTGCTCGACTACGGCAAGAAGATCGGCGACGGCACGCCCGACGAGGTGCGCCGCAACGAAGACGTGATCCGCGCCTACCTGGGCACCAGCCACTGAGGACTTGCGATGGGATTCTTCCTCGAAACCCTGTTCGGCGGCCTGATGGCCGGCATGCTGTACTCGCTCATCGCCCTGGGCTTCGTGCTCATCTTCAAGGCTTCGGGCGTGTTCAACTTCGCCCAGGGCGCGATGGTGCTCTTTGCGGCGCTGGCGATGGCGCGCTTCTCGGAATGGATCCCGCAATGGACAGGGATCGACAGCCGCCTGTTTGCCAACGTCGGCGCCTTCATCCTGGCCATGGCGGTGATGGTGGTCGTGGCCTGGCTCATCGAGAAGCTGGTGCTGGGCAAGCTCGTCAATCAGGAAGGCATCACGCTGCTGATGGCCACGCTGGGCATCACCTACTTCCTCGACGGCGCCGGCCAGACGATCTTCGGATCGGACATCTACAAGATCGACGTCGGCCTGCCCAAGGACCCGCTCTTCCTCTTCGAAAACACCTTCCAAGGTGGCGTGCTGATCGGCAAGGAGGATCTCTACGCCGCGGGCATCGCCGCCGCCTTGGTGATCGCGCTCACGCTGTTCTTCCAGAAGACCGGCACCGGACGGGCCCTGCGTGCGGTGGCCGACGACCACCAGGCCGCGCAGTCGATCGGCATTCCGCTCGGGCGCATCTGGGTCATTGTCTGGAGCGTGGCCGGCTTCGTGGCCCTGGTGGCTGGAATCATCTGGGGCTCCAAGCTGGGCGTGCAGTTCTCGCTGTCGCTGGTGGCACTCAAGGCCCTGCCGGTGGTGATCCTGGGCGGCCTGACCTCGGTGCCCGGCGCCATCATCGGCGGGCTGATCATCGGTGTGGGTGAGAAGCTCTCGGAGATCTACCTCGGCCCGATGCTGGGCGGCGGCATCGAGATCTGGTTCGCCTACGTGCTGGCCCTCGTCTTCCTGCTGTTCCGGCCCCAAGGGCTGTTCGGCGAGAAGATCATCGACCGCGTCTGAGCGAGAAGGAGAACCAGATGCTCTACCGTGAAAACGGCCAGTTCAAGACCAGCTATGCGGCCGACCTGGCCATCTTCCCGATCCGGCAGGACCGCATCGCCATCGGCCTGATCCTTCTCTTTGCCGCCTTCGTGGTGCCGGCGTTCGCCTCGGAATACCTCTTTCGCGCCATCCTCATCCCCTTCCTGATCCTGTCGCTGGCCGCCCTGGGCCTGAACATCCTCGTGGGCTACTGCGGCCAGATCTCGCTGGGCACCGGCGCCTTCATGGCGGTGGGCGCCTATGCGGCCTACAACTTCCAGATCCGCATCGAGGGCATGCCGCTGATCGCCTCGCTGCTGATGGGCGGCGTGTGCGCCACGGCGGTGGGTGTGCTGTTTGGCATCCCCTCACTTCGCATCAAGGGCCTGTACCTGGCAGTGGCCACATTGGCGGCGCAGTTCTTCGCCGACTGGGCCTTCCTGCGCATCAAGTGGTTCACCAACCACTCGGCCTCGGGGTCGGTGTCGGTCTCCAACCTCGAAGTGCTGGGCTGGCGCATCGACACCCCGATGGAGAAGTACCTGTTCTGCCTGGTCTTCGTCGTGGTGTTCGCGCTGCTGGCCAAGAACCTGGTGCGCAGTGCGATCGGACGCGAGTGGATGGCCATCCGCGACATGGACGTGGCCGCCAGCGTCATCGGCATCCGGCCGGTGTACGCCAAGCTCACGGCCTTTGCGGTGAGCTCCTTCATCGTGGGGGTGGCCGGCGCGTTGTGGGGCTTCGTGCACCTGAGCTCCTGGGAGCCGGCCGCCTTCAGCATCGACCGCTCCTTCCAGTTGCTGTTCATGATCATCATCGGCGGCCTGGGCTCCATCATGGGCAGTTTCTTCGGTGCGGCCTTCATCGTGGTGCTGCCCATCTTGCTCAACCAGGTGCCGCTGTGGCTCGGGGTGCCGATCTCCACGGCCCTGGCCTCGCACTTGGAGTTCATGATCTTCGGCGCCCTGATCGTCTTCTTCCTGATCGTCGAGCCTCACGGCCTGGCACGGCTGTGGTCCATCGGCAAGGAAAAGCTGCGCTTGTGGCCTTTCCCGCACTGAGTCCCCCCGGACGTTCCCTTCCTCGAACATCAACACGCACCCCGAGTGCATCCACCCCTAGGAGACAGGCATGAAACTCAAGTCGCTCGCTCTGGCCGCCACCCTGGCAGCCGCCGGTGCTGCCGCCCTGGTCACCACCACCGCGGCCCAGGCCCAGGCCAAGGAACAGTTCTTCCCCGTGCTGGTGTACCGCACGGGCGCCTATGCCCCCAACGGCGTGCCCTTCGCCAACGGCTATGTCGACTACCTCAAGCTCGTCAACGCCCAAGGCGGCCTCAACGGTGTGAAGCTGAGCTGGGAGGAATGCGAGACCGGCTACGCCACCGATCGTGGTGTCGAATGCTATGAGCGGCTCAAAGGAAAGAACGGTGGCGCCACCGTGTTCCAGCCACTGTCCACCGGCATCACCTTCGCGCTGACCGAGAAGGCCCCCGTCGACAAGATCCCGCTGATCACGGCCGGATACGGTCGCTCCGAGTCGGCGGACGGCGGCGTCTTCAAGTGGAACTTCCCGCTGCTGGGCACCTACTGGGTGGCCGCCGACATCCTGGTGCAGCATGTGGGCAAACAGCTCGGCGGCCTGGACAAGCTGCGCGGCAAGAAGATCGCGCTCGTCTACCACGACAGCCCCTATGGCAAGGAGCCCATCCCGCTGCTGCAGGAACGCTCCAAGATGCACGGCTTCGAGCTCATGACCATCCCCGTGACCCACCCGGGCGTGGAACAAAAGGCCGCCTGGCTGCAGATCCGCCAGCAACGGCCGGACTACGTCTTCCTGTGGGGCTGGGGCGTGATGAACTCGACCGCGCTGAAGGAGGCCGTGGCCACCGGCTACCCGCGCGACAAGATGTATGGCGTGTGGTGGGCCGCGGCCGAGCCCGATGTGAAGGACGTGGGGGATGCAGCCAAAGGCTACAACGGCCTGGCGATGCAGCATGGCACCGAGCCCAATGCCAAGGTCGTCAAGGACATCCTTGCCATGGTGCATGACAAGGGCCAGGGCACCGGCCCGCGCGAGGAGGTGGGCTCGGTGCTCTACATGCGCGGGCTCATCTCGGCCATGCTGGCCGTCGAAGGCGTCAAGCGCGCCCAGGAGAAGTACGGCCGCGGCAAGGTCATGACCGGCGAGCAGGTCCGCTGGGGCCTGGAGAACCTGGCACTCGACCAGAAAAAGCTCGACGCTCTGGGCTTTGCCGGCGTGATGCGCCCGGTCAGCACGTCCTGCAACGACCACATGGGATCGGCCTGGGCACGCATCCACACCTGGGACGGCACCAAGTGGAACTTCACCTCCGACTGGTATCAGGCCGACGAACAGATCCTCAAGCCCATGGTGAAGGCGGCGGCCGACAAGTACGCCGCCGAGAAGAAGCTCCAGCGCCGCACGCCCGCGGATTGCCAGTCTTGACCCACCCCCTACGCGCTACGCGCGCCCCCTGCGGGGGGCCGCGCTGGCGGGCCGGCGCAGCCGGCTGCGCGGCGCGTGCTCGATAAGGACGTCTCTCATGGCTACACCGCTACTCAACGTCAACGGCATCGAGGTCATCTACAACCACGTGATCCTCGTGCTCAAGGGCGTGTCGCTGCAGGTGCCCGAAGGGCGCATCGTTGCGCTGCTGGGCGGCAACGGGGCGGGCAAGACCACCACGCTGCGCGCGGTGAGCAATTTGCTCGCGGGCGAGCGCGGCGAAGTCACCAAGGGCTCGATCACGCTGCGCGGTGAGCGCATCGAGAAACTCACCACCGCCGACATGGTCGAGCGCGGCGTGATCCAGGTGATGGAAGGCCGGCACTGCTTCGGCCACCTCACCATCGAGGAAAACCTGCTGACCGGCGCCTACACCCGCAAGGACGGCAAAGCGGCGATCAACGCCACACTGGAGAAGGTCTACAACTACTTCCCCCGGCTCAAGACCCGCCGCCATTCGCAAGCCGCCTACACCTCCGGCGGCGAGCAGCAGATGTGCGCGATCGGCCGTGCGCTGATGGCCAACCCGAAAATGGTGCTGCTCGACGAGCCCTCGATGGGCTTGGCACCGCAGATCGTCGAGGAGGTCTTCGAGATCGTGAAAGACCTCAACACCAAGGAGGGCACGACCTTCCTGCTGGCCGAGCAGAACACCAACATGGCGCTGCGCTATGCCGATTACGGCTACATCCTCGAAAACGGTCGCATCGTGATGGACGGCGAGGCCAAAGCCCTGGCCGAGAACGAGGACGTCAAGGAGTTCTACCTCGGCATGGGCGGCGGCGACCGCAAGAGCTTCCGCGACGTGAAGAGCTACAAGCGCCGCAAGCGCTGGCTGGCCTGACGATATGAGCGCCGACGACTTCTTTGCGTCACCGCCCTTCAAGCCCGATGCCGCTTTGGTGCAACTCAAGCGCAGCCTGCGTGAGCTGCGGCCGCTGCTCGAGCGCGGCGAAGGCTTCGAGCTGCAGGGGCAGCCGGTGCTGCAGCTCGGTGCGCAGGCGGATCACCTGCAGGTGCGCATCGCCAGGAAGCCCGCGCGCAGCCCGCAATGGGACACGCGCCAACTGAGGAACGCCGCCGAGGTGCGCAGCTTCATCGACGAAGTGAAGCGCCGCCTGGCCCGATGGAGTGAGGAATGAGCGCCACACCCGAGTTCTTTGACGCGCTGGAGACCCGCGACCCGGCCGAGCGCGAGACCGCGCTGATGGCGGCACTGCCCCGCCAGGTGGCCCATGCCCAGGCCCGGTCACCCGCCTTTGCCCAGATTCTCGAAGGCATCGACGCCCGCGCGGTGACGAGCCGCGAAGCCCTGGCCCGGCTGCCCGTGACGCGCAAGCACGAGCTGCTCGAACGCCAGAAGGCCCAGCGCAGCGCCGATGCGTTCGGCGGCTTTGCCACCATCGGCTGGCGCGGCATGGCCGGCGGCGCCGGCGCGCGCCGGGTGTTCCAGTCTCCCGGGCCCATCTACGAACCCGAGGGCGAGGCATCCGACTACTGGCGCATGGGTCGCGCCCTGTTTGCCGCGGGCTTCCGGCGCGGCGACCTCGTGCACTGCAGCTTCAGCTACCACCTCACCCCGGCCGGTTCGATGATGGAGACCGGCGCCCATGCCCTGGGCTGCACGGTCTTCCCCGGCGGAGTGGGCCACACCGAACTGCAGTTGCAGGCCATGGCCGAGCTGCGCCCCCAAGGCTATACCGGCACCCCCAGCTTCCTGAAGATCCTGCTCGACCGGGCACGCGAGACCGGCCTGAGCCTACCCAGCCTGCGCAAGGCCCTCGTATCCGGCGAGGCCTTCCCTGCGGCCTTGCGCGAGCACCTGCGTGAGCGGGGCATCGAGGGCTACCAGTGTTATGCCACGGCCGACCTGGGGCTCATCGCGTACGAAACCGCCGCACGCGAAGGCCTGGTGCTCGACGAAGGCGTCATCGTCGAGATCGTGCGCCCCGGCACCGGCGACCCCGTGGCCGACGGGGAGGTCGGTGAGGTGGTGGTGACCACCCTCAACCCCGACTACCCGCTGATCCGCTTCGGCACCGGCGACCTCTCGGCCGTGCTGCCCGGTCGCTGCCCCACCGGCCGCACCCACACCCGCATCCGGGGCTGGCTCGGGCGGGCCGACCAGACCACCAAAGTGCGCGGCATGTTCGTGCACCCGGGCCAGGTGGCAGAGATCGCCCGCCGACACCCCGAGCTGGGACGGGTGCGCCTGGTCGTGGAAGGCGAGATGGCCCAGGACCGCATGCGTCTGCACGTCGAATGCGCCCAGGCGCCCGAAGGGCTGGCCGATCGGGTGGCCGAGTCGATCCGCGAGGTGACCAAACTGCGCGGGGAGGTCGTCGTGGTGCCCCCCGGCAGCCTGCCCAACGACGGCAAGGTCATCGAGGACGCGCGCCGGTACGATTGAACCCGTCGTGCTGCACGGGGCCAGGGCAATCCCGCAGCCCGGCTTACGTAGTTTCCGTCATGGCGTGCGCGCGCCGCCGACCTACGATGCCTCGCTGTACGATTCCGCCTTTTGCCAACCCAGGAGATCAAGCCATGAAACGCCTGTTGCTGGCCGCCACCGCGGCCCTTGCCATGAGCGGCGTCGCTGCCCAGGACTTCCCCGGCAGCAAGCCCGTCACCTTCGTGGTGCCCTTTGCCGCAGGCGGTCCGACCGACAAGGTCGCACGCGACCTCGCCGAGGCAATGCGCAAGCCCTTGGGCGGCAACATCATCGTCGAGAACGTCGCAGGTGCCGGCGGCACGCTGGGCGGCACCCGCGTGGCCAAGGCCAACCCGGACGGCCACACCCTGCTGCTGTGGCACATCGGCATCTCCACCTCGCCGGCCCTGTACCGCAACCTGCAGTTCAAGCCGCTGGAGGACTTCGAATACCTCGGCCTGATCAACGAAGTGCCGATGACCCTGCTGGGCCGCCCCAACCTGCCGCCCAACAACTACGCCGAACTGGTCAAGTGGATCAATGAGAACAAAGGCAAGGTCAACCTGGCCAACGCCGGCCTGGGCGCGGCCTCGCACCTGTGCGGTCTGCTCTTCATGTCGCAACTCAAGGTGGACATGACCACCGTGCCCTACAAGGGCACCGGCCCGGCCATGACCGACCTGATCGGCGGCCAGGTCGATCTGATGTGCGACCAGACCACCAACACCACCCCCCAAATCGCCGCCGGCAAGGTCAAGGCCTACGCCGTCACCTCGCTGCAACGCCTGAACACGCCCGAGCTGCGCAACCTGCCCACGCTGGACGAGTCCGGCCTGAAGGGCTTCAACGTGAGCATCTGGCATGGCCTGTACGCTCCGAAAGGCACGCCCAAGCCGGTGCTCGACAAGCTGAACGCTGCGCTCAAGGAGGCGCTGAAGGATCCTGAATTCATCAAACGCCAGGCCGCCCTGGGGGCCGTGGTCGTCACCGACAACCGCGTCAACCCGGCCGAGCACAAGAAGTTCGTCGAGTCCGAGATCAACAAGTGGACCCCGGTCATCAAAGCCGCCGGCCAGTACGCCGACTGAACGGCCTCGCGACCTGAACACACGGCCCGCCTCGGCGGGCCGTTGTACTTGACGCCTCGTCAGCCCACCGTCAGCGGAATCGTCACCGGCCCATCGTTGATGAGGTGCACCTGCATGTCCGCACCGAAGACGCCGGCGGCCACCGGGGTGTGGCGCGCGCGGGCGCAGGCCAGGACCTGCTCGTACAGCGCCCGCCCCTGCCCGGCGGGCGCCGCCCCGGTGAAGCTGGGCCGGTTGCCGCCCGACACGTCCGCGGCCAGGGTGAACTGAGAAACGATCAGCAGGCCACCGCCCACGTCCACCACGCTGCGGTTCATCTTGCCGGCCTCGTCGCCGAAGATGCGCAGCTTGAGCAGCTTGTCCACCAGGCGCGCTGCCTGGATCTCGGTGTCCTGGGGCTGTGCGCACACCAGCACCAGCAGGCCGCGGCCGATCGCACCGACCACCTCGCCGGCCACTTCCACATGGGCTTGCCGCACCCGCTGCACCAACGCCAGCATCAGGTCTCCTTCGCCGCCGCCTCGTGCAGCCCCACCGGCTCCACCGACTGGGGCAGCAGCTCGATCGTCACCTTCAGGCCCGGCACCGCATCGGTCAGCGCGCGCTCGACCTCGGAGCGCCGGGCCGCGGCCAGCGACAGGCTCCAGCGCCCAGGCACGTGCATGTGGAACTCGCAGAACTTGTAGCGCGCCGCCCGCCGCGTGCGCAGGTGATCGAAGCGGATCTCCTCGCTGGCCAGCCCCGCCAGCACCCTCTGAATCACCGCCCGCTCGGATGCGCCCAAGGCCCGGTCCATCAGCCCGTCGATCGATCGGCGCAGCAGGCTCCAGGCCTCGCGCGTGATGTTCAGTGCCACCCCGATGGCCAGCACCGGATCCAGCCAGAGCCAGCCGGTCACCGGCACCAGCAGCACCCCACCGGCCACGCCGATCGAGGTCCACACATCGGTCATCAGGTGGCGGCCGTCGGCCTCCAGCGCGATGGAGTCGTGCTCGCGCGCGGCGCGCAGCAGCATCCAGGCCACGCCGCCGTTGATCAACGAACTGACCACCGACAGCACCACCCCCAGGCCCAGCGCTTCCAGGGGTTCGGGAGCCAGCAGGCGCTGCACCGCCGCCCAGATGATGGCCAGCGCCGCCCCCAGGATGAGCAGGCCCTCGAAGCCGCTGGAGAAGTACTCGGCCTTGCCATGACCGAAGGGGTGTTCGTCGTCGGCCGGCGCGTGAGCAATCGTCACCATCGCCAGCGCGAAGACGGCCGCGGCCAGGTTGACGAAGGACTCCATCGCATCGGACAGCAGGCCCACCGACCCGGTGAACCACCAAGCCGCCGTCTTCAGCGCGATCGTGACCACCGCCGCGGCGACAGACCACTGCAGGTAGCGGGCGACCTTCATCACAGCGGCCTACCGGCCAGGCTCAGGTGAGCGTCACGCGCGCGAACTTGCGCTTGCCCACCTGCACGACGAAGCGGCCCGGCTGGACCTTCAGGGCCTTGTCGGACACCACGGCGCCGTCGATGCGCACGCCGCCCTGCTCGATCAGGCGCAAGGCCTCGCTCGTGGATGGCGCCAGCCCCGCCTGCTTGAGCAGGGCCCCGATGCCCAGCGGCGCCCCGGCAAGCTGCACCTCGGGCATCTCGTCGGGAATCCCTCCCTTGGACCGGTTGACAAAGTCCTGTTCGGCCGCATCGGCCGCGGCGGCACTGTGGAACCGAGCGGTGATCTCCTTGGCCAGCATCACCTTGGCGTCGCGGGGGTTGCGACCGGCTTCGACCTCGGCTTTCAGCGCGGCGATCTCAGCCTCACTGCGAAAACTCAGCAAAGTGAAGTACTTCCACATCAGCGTATCGCTGATCGACATCAGCTTGCCGAACATGTCGTTGGCCGGTTCGGTGATGCCAATGTAGTTGCCCTTGGACTTGGACATCTTCTCGACGCCGTCCAGGCCCTCGAGCAGCGGCATGGTCAGGATGCACTGCGGCTCCTGGCCATACTCCTGCTGCAGGTGGCGGCCCATCAGCAGGTTGAACTTCTGGTCGGTGCCGCCCAGCTCCAGGTCGCTTCGGAGCGCCACCGAGTCGTAGCCCTGCATCAGCGGGTAGAGGAACTCGTGCACCGAGATCGGCGTGCCGGCCTTGAAGCGGTCGTGGAAGTCGTTGCGCTCCATCATGCGCGCCACGGTGTACTTGGCGGCCAACTGGATCATGCCGCGCGCCCCGAGCGCATCGCTCCACTCCGAGTTGTAGCGGATCTCGGTCTTCTCCGGGTCGAGCACCAGGCTGGCCTGGCGGTAGTAGGTCTCGGCATTGGCGCGGATCTGCTCGGCCGTCAGCGGCGGACGGGTGGAGTTGCGCCCGGACGGGTCGCCGATCATCGAGGTGAAGTCGCCGATCAGGAAGATCACCGTGTGGCCCAGGTCCTGGAGCTGGCGCATCTTGTTCAGCACCACGGTGTGGCCCAGGTGGATGTCCGGCGCCGTCGGGTCCAGGCCGAGCTTGATGCGCAATGGCACGCCAGTTGCTTCAGAACGGGCCAGTTTGTTCAGCCAGTCTTCCTGCGGCAACAATTCCTCGCAACCGCGTAACGAGATGTTCATCGCCTCGCGCACTTTGTCAGTCACGGGGTAGCGCGGTGTCAAGGTGGACGAGGAAGGACTGCCCGAAGCGGAAGACTGAGCCGAAGAGGTGGACATACGGGTTATTTCAGAGGGTTGTCGCGAGAGGCGGTTGATATACTCCAACGCTTTAAAAACAGCCCCTGGCAGGCGCCTTGGATTCTAGTGGAGCGGCAAAGGCCCTCCGCTGGTGACCAGGGGGGTTCAACTCGCGGGCGGGGCCCCGGCCGGTGAGACCGGCGCGGCGTGTCGCTCCTCAGCAGTCAGAAGATCCGTGAAGTTGTTGGAGTCTTGGGAGCGCCACGCGCGCCGCGCCGCCACGTGGGCGCATCGTCATCATCGCGGGCTGGCCGGTGTCGTGCTGGCCGCCCTGTTCGGCACGGCCATCACCGCCTTCGGAGTGGCGCCGCTCGCCCCCGATGCCGCCGATCTGCCCAAGCGCCTGATCGCCGAGCAGGTCGAGCCGCCGGACTGGCAGGCCCAGCTCGAAGCGCTGGGGGAGTTCGAGCTGCAACTCACCCGCAACGACCTCACCCGCGCCACCGACACCGTCGACACCCTGCTGGCCCGACTGAACGTCACGGACGCCCAGGCGGCCGCCTTCCTGCGCAACGACCCCGTCGCGCGCCGCCTGATGCAAGGCCGCGCGGGCAAGATGGTACAGGCCCAGGTCGGCCCTTCGGGAGAGCTGCATCGGCTCATCGCCCGCTACCCGGCCGAAAAGGCCGAGCAATACGCCACCCATTTCACCCGCCTGACGGTCGAGCGCTCGGGCGAGAGCTTTGCAGCCCGCATCGAGCAGGCCGAACTGAACAGCCAGGTGGCCCTGCGCAGCGGCACGATCGAAAGCTCGCTGTGGGCGGCCACCGCGGCCTCGCAGATCCCCGACACCGTCACCATCCAAATGGCGGAGATCTTCGCCAACGAGATCGACTTCCGGCGCGACCTGCGCCGCGGCGACTTCTTCGCCGTGATCTTCGAATCGCTCGAAGCCGATGGGGAGCCCATCACTTGGAACCAGGCGGCCGGGCGCGTGCTGGCCGCCCAGTTCACCAACGCCGGCCGGGTGCACGAGGCCTACTGGTTCCGCGATCCGGTGCTGGGCAAGGCCGCCTACTTCGACCGCAAGGGTGAGAGCCTGCGGCGCGCCTTTCTGGCCTCGCCGATGGAGTTCTCGCGGGTGTCCTCGGGCTTCGCGATGCGCTTCCACCCCATCTTGAAGACCTGGCGCCGCCACCTCGGGGTGGATTACGCCGCGCCCACCGGCACCCCGGTGCGCACCGTGGCCGATGGCGTGGTCGAGTTCGCCGGCTGGCAAAACGGCTATGGCAACGTGATTTTCATCCGGCACACGGGCGGGCGTGTCACCGTCTACGCCCACCTGAGCCGCATCAACGTGCGCCAGGGCCAGCGCGTCGAGCAGGGCCAGCACATCGGTGCCGTGGGCGCCACCGGTTGGGCCACCGGCCCGCATCTGCATTTCGAGATCCGCGAGAACGGCCAGCATGTGGACCCGCTGCGCGTGGCCCGCAGCTCCGAGGCCTTCTCGATCGCCCCGGCCTCGCGCACGCAGTTCCAGGCCCAGGCCCTGGCCTTGCGGAACCAGCTCGCCCTGGCCTCTCAGCAGCAATTCGCCCAGGCTGAATGACCGAGCCAGCCCCCAGCGACGAGGCGGCGCCCGGCGAGGTGGTCCTCGGCCTGATGTCAGGCACCTCGCTGGACGGGGTGGATGGCGTGGCCGTGCGCTTCGGCCGCGGCGAGCCGCCAGCCCTGCAAGTTCTCGCCCATGTCGCCGAGCCGCTGGATGCGACCTTGCGCGAGGAGCTGCTGGCCCTGAACCGCCCCGGCGACAACGAACTGCACCGTGCGGCGCTGGCCGCCAACGCCCTGGCCAGGATCTATGCCGGCGTGGTGCGGCGGCTGCTCGATGCCCTGCCGGCATCGCTGCGCGGGGCCGTGCGGGCCGTCGGCGCCCATGGCCAGACGGTCCGGCACCGGCCGGGCGAATTCGATGGGCATGGCTATACCGTGCAGCTCCTGAATGCCGCCTTGCTGGCCGAGCTCTGCGGCCTGGACGTGGTGGCCGACCTGCGCAGCCGCGACGTGGCCGCCGGGGGCCAGGGTGCCCCGCTGGTGCCGGCCTTCCACGCCGCCTGTTTCGCCCGGCCCGGCGCCTGGGTGGCCGTGCTCAACCTGGGCGGCATCGCCAACCTCAGCCTGCTCGGCCCGCAGGGTGAGGTGCGCGGCTTCGACTGTGGTCCGGGCAATGTGCTGCTGGACGCGTGGTGCCAGCGCCATCTCGGACAACCGTATGACGCGCAAGGCCGCTGGTCGGCCCAGGGCCGGGTGCTGCCCTGGCTGCTCCAGGCGCTGCAGGCCGAACCCTGGCTGGCTGCGCCTGCGCCCAAGAGCACCGGGCGCGACCTCTTCCATGCCGACTGGCTGCAGGCCCGGCTCGACGCCGGGCCGCCTTGCGCACCGGTGGACGTGCAGGCCACGCTGTGCGAGTTCACGGCCGCCTGTGCTGCCGACCACCTGCAGCGCCATGCCCAGGCCACACAGGAACTGATCGTCTGTGGCGGCGGCGCGTTCAACACCGACCTGCTGGCTCGGCTGCGCGCGCGGCTGCCGGGCATGGTGGTGCGGGACTCCGGACAACACGGCCTGCCCC
>NZ_JBKBVU010000034.1:0-23246 GCF_046289365.1 Caldimonas sp.
GGATGTCGGTGCTCTTGGTGTACCGGGCCGGGTCGGTGGGGTCGCCGATGCGCTGCAGGATCTCGGCCGCGGTGAGCTTGCTCCAGGCCTCGATGCCGCCGGCCTCGACCACCTCGGCGGCCAGATCGATGATCTCGGGCGTGCGCGGGTGCGGCTCGCCGCTGTCCACGTCCAGCAGGAAGGGCAGGGGCACGCCCCAACTGCGTTGACGGCTGATGCACCAGTCAGGCCGGTTGGCGATCATGTCGCGCAGCCGGGCGCGGCCGTTCTCAGGGTAGAACTGCGTGTGCTCGATGGCCTCCAGCGCCATTTGGCGCAGGGTCTTGGGCGCCTTGTCGGTGGTGAAGATGCCATCACCTTCGTCCATGCGTACGAACCACTGCGCCGCCGCCCGGTAGATGACCGGTGTCTTGTGGCGCCAGCAGTGCGGGTAGCTGTGGGTGATGGTTTCGGTGGCGAAGAGCCGGTCGTGCTCACGCAGCGTCTCGATGATGGCCGCGCAGGCCTTCCAGATGTTCTGGCCACCGAACAGCGGCAGCGCGGCCTCGTACTGGCCGTTGCCCTGCACGGGGTTGAGGATCTGGTCGTAGGCCAGCCCGTGCGCCACGCAGGAGTTGAAGTCCTCCACGCCGTAGGCCGGTGCCGAGTGCACGATGCCGGTGCCGTCGTCGGCGGTGGCGTAGTCGGCGAGATAGACGGGCGAGAGCCGGTCGTAGCCTGGGTGCACATGCGCCAGCGGGTGGCGGAAGTGGATCAGCGCCAGCGCACGGCCCTTGGTGGTGGCCAGCACGCGGCCTTCCAGGCCGTAGCGCTTCAGGCAGGCCTCCACCAGCGATTCGGCCAGCACCAGCAGGCCGCGCGGGGTCTCCACCAGCGCGTAAGTGATCTCGGGGTTGAGGTTGAGGGCCTGGTTGGCGGGGATGGTCCATGCGGTGGTGGTCCAGATCACCGCATACATCGGCCGGCTTTCCAGGCCCTCGGGGCTGCCGTGGGGCAGCCCGGTGTCGCGGAAGAAGGCCTGCAGCAGCTTCTCGGGCTCGGCGCACAGGAAGCCCACATCCAGCGTCTGGCTCTTCTTGTCCTGGTATTCGATCTCGAACTCGGCCAGCGAGGAGCCGCAGTCGAAGCACCAGTAGACGGGCTTGAGGCCGCGGTAGACGAAGCCGCGCTCCATCACGCGCTTGAAGGCGCGGATCTCGTTGGCCTCGGTCACGAAGTCCATCGTGCGATAGGGCGCATCCCACTGGCCCAGCACGCCCAGGCGCTTGAAGTCGGCCATCTGTTGAGCGATCTGCTCGGTGGCAAAGGCGCGGCTCCTGGCCTGCATCTCGTCGCGCGGCAGGTTGCGACCGTGCAGTTTCTCGATGGCGTTCTCGATGGGCAGGCCGTGGCAGTCCCAGCCGGGGATGTATTGCGCATCGAAGCCGGCGAGCTGGCGCGCCTTGACGATCATGTCCTTGAGCACCTTGTTGACAGCGTGCCCGATGTGGATCTTGCCGTTGGCATAGGGCGGGCCGTCGTGCAGCACGAACTTCGGGCGGCCGCAGCGGGCTTCGCGAAGGCGCCGGTACAGGCCCTGCTCGTCCCAGCCCTTCACCCAGCCCGGCTCGCGCTTGGGCAGGTCGCCGCGCATCGGGAAGGGGGTGTCGGGCAGGTTCAGCGTGGATCGGTAGTCTTTGGCGTCGCTCATGGTCGTGGGGCGCGCGAAGGCGCATCAGGGTCTCGGGCCCGTTCAGAGGGCTGGGCAGGCGCGGGCCCGATCTCGCCGCGCAAGGCGGGCGTCAAATTCGGTCGCGCGTGGTCTGGCGGCGCGTGCGGCCGTGCAGCGAGGCGAAGTAGGCGCGTGCGTGGGCCACGTCCCGGTCGATGGCGGCCTTCAGGGCCTCCAGCGTGTCATAGCGGGCCTCGTCGCGCAGTTTGTGCAGCAATTCCACACGAACGATTTTACCGTAGCCCCCCTCGGGCCCCAGGGCGTGGGGCCAGTCCAGGCAGTAGACCTCCAGCAGCACGCGGCCGCTGTGGTCCACCGTGGGGCGCAGACCCAGGCTGGCCACACCGTCCAGCGGTTCATCGGCGAGCCCGTGGGTGCGCACCGCGAAGACGCCCTGCGCCGCCGCCTTGGGGTGGGGAAAGCGCAGGTTGAGGGTGCGAAAACCCAGGTCGCGGCCCAGCTTGCGGCCATGGATCACGTGTCCGCTCAGGCTGTAGGGGCGCCCCAGCAAGCCGGCCACCCGCTCCATGTCGCCAGCGGCCAGGGCTTCGCGCACGGCCGAACTCGACACGCGCAGGCCGTGCACCTCGTAGCTCATCATGCGCGCCACGTCGAAGCCGCGCTGCTCGCCCAGGCGGTCGAGCAAGGCATAGTCGCCGCTGCGCTTGGCGCCGAAGCGGAAGTCGTCGCCCACGAGCACGTACTTCGCGCCCAGACCCTGCACCAGCACTTCCTCGACGAAGGCCTCGGGCGCCAGGCTGGCCAGGCGCTGATCGAAGGGCAGCACCACCACCTGGTCAATGCCACAGCGTTGCAGCTCGGTGAGCTTGTCACGCAGCGGGGCGATGCGCGCGGGGGCCAGCTCGGGCTTGCCCAGCACCTGGGCGAAGTAGTCCCGCGGGTGCGGCTCGAAAGTCAGCACGCAAGGGGGCAGGCCGCGGTGCTGGGCCTCGTTGCACAGCAGGGCCAGCATCGCCTGGTGGCCCCGGTGCACGCCGTCGAAGTTGCCGATGGTCAGCGCACAGGCGCTCGCCAGGCCCTGGTGATGAAAGCCGCGGAAGACACGCATGGGCACCGATTATCCGCCGCCCGGGCCGAGGATGTCCTGGGGCCCGGTGAGCCATCGCCACTGGCCCGGGGCCAGATCGTCCGGCAGGGCCAGGGCACCGAAGCGGCTGCGGTGCAGCCGCTCGACGCGGTTGCCCACGGCGGCCACCATGCGCTTGACCTGGTGGTATTTGCCTTCGGTGAGGGTCAGGCGCAGCGAGCGTTCCCCGGTGGCTTCACAGGCGGCTGCGCGCACCGGCAAAGGGTCGTCGCGCAGCACCACGCCGGCGAGCAATTGCGCCACCTGCTCGGGCGTCACCGGGGCGGCCGTGACAACTTCATAGACCTTGGGCACGTGCTTTTTCGGCGAGGTGAGGCGGTGGATGAGGCCGCCGTCGTCGGTGAGCAGCAGCAGGCCGGTGGTGTCCTGATCGAGCCGTCCGATGGGCTGCACACCGCGGGTGCGCAAGGGGCTGGGCAGCAGCGTCATCACGCTGGGCCAGGCCGACGGCTTCTGGGAACACTCGTAGCCCGCGGGCTTGTGCAGCATCACCAGGGCCTTGGCATGGAAGGGCCAGTCCTGGCCTTCCACACTGAACACCAGGCCTTGCGTATCGACTGCTTCGTCAGGGTCGTCGCAAACGTGCCCGGCGATGCGCACCTCACCGGCCAGGATGAGGGCGTCGCAGTGGCGTCGGGTGCCGAAACCCTGGCTGAAAAGGACGTCGCGCAGTCGCATGATGGGGGCTCTGGAAACGAGACAGCCGCCCGAAGGCGGCTGGCCGGCGTGCAGTGTAGCCCCGCGGGTCAGGCGAACACGCCTGCGGTGTCCTGCATGCGTTCGGACACCTCGCCCAGGTGGTGCAGGGTGTCGCCGAAGCTCAGCTCCAGGCAGGTCAGGGCCTTGAAGTAGTGGCCGGCGATGTATTCGTCGGTCACGCCGATGCCGCCATGCAACTGGATCGCTTGCTGGCCCACGTAGCGCATCGACTGGCCAAGCTGCACCTTGGCCTGCGAGATCGCGCGGCGGCGCTGCTCGTGCGGCTCGCCCAGCTTGAGCGTGGCGTAGTAGCTCATCGAGCGTGCCAGTTCGAGCTGCATCTTCATGTCAGCCACGCGGTGGCGCAAGGCCTGGAACGTGCCGATGGGCACACCAAACTGCTTGCGGGTGTTGAGGTAGTCCACCGTGATCGCGAAGAGCTGGTCCATCGCGCCCACGGCCTGGGCGCACTGGGCGGCAATGGCCACGTCGGCCATGGCTTCCAGGGCCTGAAGTCCCTCGGTCGGGCCAGCCAGCACGGTGGCCGGGGTGTTGGCGAAACGCACCTCGGCGGCCCGGCTGCCATCTTGCAGCGCGTAGCCGCGCGTGTCCACGCCGGCGGCGCTGCGTTCCACCAGGAACAGTGCGATGCCTTCGGCCGCATCGTCGGCCCCCGAGACGCGCGCCGGCACGAGGTAGGCGTCGGCCTGGTCGCCCACGGGCACCACGCTCTTGGCGCCGGTCACCGTCCACTGGCCTTTGGCTTCGCTGGCGCGGGTCGTCACGTGGCGCAGCACATGGCGGGCCTCGCGTTCCTGGTGCGCGAGCACCACGAGGGCCGAGCCCTCGGCGATGCGCGGCAGCCAGGACGACTGCACTTCGGCCGAGCCGTGGGCCGCCAGGCCGCTGGCAGCCACGAGCGCCACGGCGGCATAGGGTTCGAGCACGATGCCGCGGCCCAGCTCTTCCATCACCACCATGGCCTCGACCGGGCCGAAGCCCATGCCGCCGTGGGCCTCGGGCACGGCCAGGCCCATCAGACCCAGCTCGGCCATCTCGCCCCAGGCTTCGCGGGAGAAGCCGCCCGCCTTGACGATGGCGCGTCGGCGCTCGAAGTCGTAGGCCTTGGACACCCACTTCTTGACGGCGTCGCGCAGTTGCTCCTGGTCGTCGGAAAAATCGAAGTCCATGTCACACCCCCAGGGTCATCTGCGCCACGATGTTGCGCTGCACCTCGTTGGAGCCGCCGTAGATCGTGGTCTTGCGCATGTTGAAGTAGGTCGAGGCCAGCGGCGCGCAGTGCATCGCGCCGACGTAGTCGCCCTGCCAGCCGGCTTCCATGGCTTCGAAGATGTACGGCAGGGCATAGGGGCCTGCGGCCAGCATCATCAGCTCGGTGTAGCGCTGCTGGATCTCCGAGCCGCGGATCTTCAGCAGGGCCGCCACGTCTAGCGCCTTCTTGCCGCCGCGCTCGGCCGACAGCACGCGCAAGACCATCATCTCCAGCGCGACGATGTCGACTTCGAGCTGGGCGATCTGGTCGCGAAAGCGCAGGTCGTCGATGAGCGGACGCCCGCCGCTGCGCTCAGCCTTGGCGATGCGCTTCAGGCGCTCGAGCTCGCGCTTGGCGCGGTTGACGTCGGCGATGTTGGTGCGCTCATGGGCCAGCAGGTACTTGGCGTAGGTCCAGCCCTTGTTCTCCTCGCCGACGAGGTTTTCGGCCGGCACCTCGACGTTGTCGAAGAAGACCTCGTTGACCTCGTGCTCGCCGTCGAGCGTGATGATGGGACGCACCGTGATGCCGGGTGACTTCATGTCGATCAGCAGGAAGCTGATGCCCGTCTGCGGCTTGCCCTCGGTCGAGGTGCGTACCAGGCAGAAGATCCAGTCGGCGTGCTGGCCCAGTGTGGTCCAGGTCTTCTGGCCGTTGACGATGTACTTGTCGCCGCGGCGCTCGGCGCGCGTCTTGAGCGAGGCCAGGTCGGAGCCGGAGCCGGGTTCCGAGTAGCCCTGGCACCACCAGACCTCGCCGCTCATGATGCCCGGCAGGAAGCGCCGGTGTTGCTCGGGCGAGCCGAAGGCCATGATCACCGGGGCCACCATCACCGGCCCGAAGGGCACGATGCGCGGGGCGCCGGCCAATGCACATTCCTCTTCGAAGAGGTGCTTTTGCACCGCGTTCCAGCCCGGGCCGCCGAACTCCTTGGGCCAGCCATAGCCATGCCAGCCCTTCTTGCCGAGGATCCGCGCCCAGCGTTGCAGGTCGTCCTTGGTGAGCCGCAGGTCGTTGTGGACCTTGTGGGCGATATCCTGGGGCAGGTGGGCCCGCACCCAGGATCTCACCTCGTCGCGGAAGGCAAGCTCTTCCGCCGTGAAGTTCAAATCCATGGCTGTCTCCTGATGGCGAGGCCGGCGGCAGCGCCGGTCGCAACGGACAGTTTACGCACGATCGTTCGAGACCGGCTGTCCCAGGAGCGACATCGGGGCAGGCGCGGACAGGGTCATTCCGCAGCGCAGACCGTCAGTAGCGGCGGTCGAGGAAGAGCAGGTCGTTCTCGCGCTTCATCTGGAAGCGCGCCAGGAAGCTGTTGCCCAGCAGGACATAGGGCATGTCCTGGGGCACGACCAGGGCCTCGACGTTGCGTACTTCGACCTCACCGATGCGCACCGACCCGAGGGTGACCCGATGGGCCGCGGTGGCGCCATTGGCCGTCTGGACCTGGGTGGGGGTGGCCTGGCTCAAGTCCACCCCCAGGCGCTGGGCGTCGCCACGGCCCAGGGCCACCGCGGTGGCGCCGGTGTCGACCAGGAACTGGGCGGCGCGGCCATTGATCGCTCCTTGCGCCCGGAAATGGCCGCCCGAGCTTGCACTGAGCACGATGCGCGAGCCGCCGCCTGCGGCCGCACCGGCGCGGCCCACGCTCACGGGGGAGGCGCCCAGCACGACAGTGTGGCGTTGGCCGGCGATCTCCACGACCGCCTCGGTGGGCGAGACGCTCAGCACCTTCACCCCCTGCACGGTGCTGCCTGCGGCCACCGCGCGCGGCGCGCCGCCGTCGATGACCAGCAGGGCCTTCGAGCCCATGTGGCCCGTCATCGCCACGGTCTGGCCCCAGGCGGGCAGGGCCAGCGCCATGAGGACGACGATGGCGCCGTGCATGGCGGATCAGTCGCGGAAGTTGGTGAAGCTCAGAGGCACCTCGGTGACCTCCTTGCGCAGCAGGGCGATGGCCGCTTGCAGGTCGTCGCGCTTGGCGCCGCTCACCCGCACGGTGTCGCCCTGGATGGCCGCCTGCACCTTGAGCTTGCTGCCCTTGATGAGCTGCTGGATCTTTTTGGCCAGGTCGGATTCGATGCCGGCCTTGACCTTCACGAGCTGTTTGACCTTGTCGCCGCCGATCTTCTCGACTTTGGCGCTGGTGTCCAGAAAGCGCACGTCCACGTTGCGCTTGGCGAGCTTGGCCACGAGGATGTCCATCACTTGGCCGATCTGGAAGTCGCTGTCGGCGTAGAGCGTGAGGTCTTTGTCCTTCAGCTCGATCTTCGCGCTCGAGCCCTTGAAGTCGAAACGGGTGCCGATCTCTTTGTTGGACTGGTCCACGGCGTTGCGGACCTCGACGAAATCGGGCTCGAGGACGGTGTCGAAACTGGGCATGGCGGGAGCGCGTCTCGCGAACAGGTGGCAATCGGGGAAAATTCTGCCATGCAAATCGAGACGGGCGTCAGCCTGAAGCCCTACAACACCTTCGCCTTGCCGGCCCTGGCGCACACCTTGGTGCGCATCGCCAGCGATGCCGACGTGCGTGCCGTGCTGGACCATCCCCGTCTGGGCCCGGCGCCGAAATTCGTGCTGGGCGGCGGCAGCAACATCGTGCTCACCCGCGATCTGACGCCGGTGGTGCTCAAGGTCGAGGTGCGCGGCCGGCGGGTCGTGGAGGAGCGGCCCGACGCCTGGATCGTCGAGGCCGGCGCCGGCGAGTCCTGGCACGAGCTGGTGGCCTGGACCCTGGACCAGGGCCTGCCGGGCCTGGAAAACCTGGCCCTGATCCCCGGCACCGTGGGTGCGGCACCGGTGCAAAACATCGGTGCCTACGGCCTGGAGCTGAAGGACCGCTTCGAGTCCCTCGATGCGGTGGACCTGGTCACCGGGCGCAGCGTGACGCTGGATGCGGCGATGTGCCGCTTCGGCTACCGAGACAGCATCTTCAAGCAGGCCCTGGCGGGCAAGAGCCTGATCACCCGGGTGCGTTTGCGCCTGCCGCGCCCCTGGCAGCCGGTGCTGGGCTACCTGGACCTCGAACGACGCATGGCCGACACCGGCATCACCGCGCCCGATGCGCGGCAGGTCTTCGATTGGGTCTGCGAGATCCGGCGCGCCAAGCTGCCAGACCCGGCGGTGATCGGCAACGCCGGCAGCTTTTTCAAGAACCCGGTGGTCACGCCCGAGCAGTGCCGCGACATCATCGGCCGCGACCCGGCCATCGTGCACTACCCCCTGCCCGACGGCAGCTACAAGCTGGCTGCCGGCTGGCTCATCGATGCCTGCGGCTGGAAGGGCAAGACGGTAGGCCGCGCCGGCGTCTACGAGAAGCAGGCCCTGGTGCTGGTCAACCTCGGCGGTGCGCGCGGGGCCGAGGTCGTCACGCTGGCCCGTGCCATCCAGGAAAGCGTTTACGGCCGCTTCGGCATCCGGCTGGAGCCCGAGCCGGTCGTCGTTTGAGCGGCAGCGTCAGCCGAAGTGGCAGATGTAGTGGAAGGGCGCACCTTCCACGCGGATCTGGAAGCTGGATTGGCCGGGCACGGCAAACGATTGGCCGGCCTCGATGCGCTGCCATTGCGCTTGACCGGGCAGCAGCACCTCACAGGCGCCGGCCACGGCCTCCATCACCTCGGGGGCGCCGGTGTTGAAGCTCAGCGTCGCAGGCAGGATGACGCCCACGCTCTTGCGCGTGCCGTCGGCCAGGGTGAGGGTGTGGGAGACGCACCGGCCGTCGAAATAGACATTGGCCTGGGTGTTGACGGTGACGTTGGCGATCTGGGTCGTGCTCATGGTGAGATGGTGGGTCGGTGTGCAAAGCGTCAAGGGCGCTGCTGAGGCCTGTCCCCCTCACGAGGGATGGCCGAGCGGTGCCTTTGATGGAACACTCTCGGCCACGCCGCTGGCGAACGATTCCTCGGGAGCGGTCAGAAGAACGGGGCGAATCCTGAACAAAGACAGGGTTCGATCAGGGAGGTGACCGCCTTCCCGGGGGCCCGCCGGCCCCCGGTGACAGTCTCACGACGACGGGTCCTCCGGGTGGCCGCCGGTGAGCAGCGGGATGCTGCCGTCGCTGGCCGGGCCCAGCAGCCCGGTGCGGCTGTAGATGCGAAGCTTGTCGCGCGTGTCGGCGATGTCGAGGTTGCGCATCGTGAGCTGGCCGATGCGGTCGGCCGGCGTGAACGGAGCATCTTCCACCTTCTCCATCGACAGGCGCTCGGGCGCGTAGGTGAGGTTGGGGCTTGCGGTGTCGAGGATGGAGTAGTCGTTGCCGCGGCGCAGCTCCAGTGTCACCTCGCCGGTGATGGCGCGAGCCACCCAGCGCTGGGCGGTCTCACGCAGCATCAGGCATTGCGGGTCGAACCAGCGGCCCTGGTAGAGCAGGCGGCCCAGGCGCAGCCCGTTGATGCGGTACTGCTCGATGGTGTCCTCGTTGTGGATGCCGGTCACCAGGCGCTCGTAGGCGATGTGCAGCAACGCCATGCCCGGGGCTTCATAGATGCCGCGACTCTTGGCCTCGATGATGCGGTTTTCGATCTGGTCGCACATGCCCAGGCCATGGCGGCCGCCGATGGCATTGGCCTCGGCGAAGAGCTCGACGGCATTGGCGAAGCTGCGGCCGTTGAGCGCCACCGGCACCCCTTCTTCGAAGCGCACGCTCACGATCTCGGGCTTGATCACCACGTCCTCGCGCCAGAAGGCCACGCCCATGATCGGGTTGACGATGGTGATGCCTTTGTTCAGGAACTCCAGGTCCTTGGCCTCGTGGGTGGCGCCCAGCATGTTGGAGTCGGTCGAGTAGGCCTTCTCGACGCTCATCTTGTAGTCAAAGCCGTTGGCGATGAGGTACTCGCTCATCTCCTTGCGGCCGCCGAGCTCGTCGATGAAGGCCTGGTCCAGCCAGGGCTTGTAGATCTTGAGCGCCGGGTTGGCCAGCAGGCCGTAGCGGTAGAAGCGCTCGATGTCGTTGCCCTTGAAGGTGGAGCCGTCGCCCCAGATGTTGACGCCGTCCTCGCGCATGGCCACCACCAGGGCGGTGCCGGTGACCGCACGGCCCAGCGGCGTGGTGTTGAAGTAGGTCGCGCCGCCGGTGCGGATATGGAAGGCACCGCACTGGATCGCGGCGATGCCCTCGGCCACGAGTTGGGCACGGCAGTCCACCAGGCGGGCGATCTGCGCGCCGTAGGCCTTGGCCTTGCGAGGGATCTCCTCGTAATCGGACTCGTCGGGCTGGCCCAGATTGGCGGTGTAGGCGCAGGGGATGGCACCCTTGCTGCGCATCCAGTGCACGGCGGCGCTGGTGTCCAGGCCACCGGAGAAGGCGATGCCGACGCGCTCGCCGACGGGAAGTTTCTGCAGGATGGTCGCTGCCACGGGAGGTCTCCAGGATAACCCCGCGATTCTAGGCGCCCTGTTGCACAGGCCTGCCACAATGCCCGGATGATCGATCTGTTCTCCACGCCCGACGCTGCCGATGACGCTCCACTGGCCGAGCGGTTGCGGCCGCGTTCGCTCGACGAGGTGATCGGCCAGTCCCACCTGCTCGGCCCGGGCCAGCCGCTGCGTGTGGCCTTCGAGTCCGGGCGGCCGCACTCGATGATCCTGTGGGGGCCGCCCGGGGTGGGCAAGACCACGCTGGCGCGCTTGATGGCCGACGCCTTCGATGCGCAGTTCCTGCAGATCTCGGCCGTGCTCGGCGGGGTCAAGGACATCCGCGAGGCGGTCGAGCAGGCCCAGGTGGCCAAGAGCCAGGGCCGGCGCACGATCGTCTTCGTCGATGAGGTGCACCGCTTCAACAAGGCGCAGCAGGACGCTTTCCTGCCCCACGTGGAGTCGGGTCTGTTCACCTTCATCGGCGCAACCACCGAGAACCCCTCCTTCGAGGTGAATTCGGCGCTGCTGTCGCGTGCCACGGTGCACGTGCTGCAGGCGCTGGGCGAGGAGGACTTGCGCATCCTGCTCGACAAGGCCCGCGCGCTGCTGCAGGCCCCCGCCCTGAGCGAAGCGGCCCGCGCGCGGCTCATCGCCTATGCCGACGGCGATGCGCGCCGCCTGCTCAACACCTACGAGAACCTCGTGCGGGTGGCGCAGCCTCAGGGGCTGGCCGAGATCGACGAGGCGCTGCTCGAGCGTGCGCTGGGCGAGCAGCTTCGCCGCTATGACAAGGGAGGCGAGCAGTTCTACGACACCATCTCTGCGTTGCACAAGTCGGTGCGCGGCTCCGACCCCGACGCCGCGCTGTACTGGTTCGTGCGCATGCTCGACGGCGGCGTGGACCCGCGCTACATCGCGCGGCGGCTGGTGCGCATGGCCAGCGAGGACGTCGGTCTGGCCGACCCCCGGGCCCTGCGCCTGGCACTCGATGCGGCCGAGACCTACGAGCGCTTGGGCTCACCCGAAGGTGAGCTGGCCCTGGCCCAGGCGGTGGTCTATCTGGCGGTGGCGCCGAAGTCGAACGCAGTCTACACCGCCTACAAAGCGGCCCGCGCCTTCGTGAAGGCCGATGGCACCCGCCCTGTGCCGCTGCACCTGCGCAATGCACCCACGCGGCTGATGAAGGACCTCGGCTACGGCCGCGACTACCGCTACGCTCACGACGAGGAGGACGGTTACGCCGCGGGGGAGCGCTACTTTCCCGATGCGATCGAGCCCCAGCGCTTCTATCAACCCGTGAACCGGGGGCTGGAGACTCGCATCGGTGAAAAACTCGAAGAACTGCGCGCAAAGGATGAACAGTCGCGCAAAAGACGATGATTTTTCAGAATCTTCGTTGGAATCACTGCGTTTGAAGGGAAAACCCCGAAGATTTCACCATCGGGGCGGTCGCTACAATCCGCGCCACTTTTCGAGCCGACCGCTTGGGGGCGGGTTGTCCCCTCATGGTCGGCTTCGCTTTAGCGCCTAGAGTCGTCGCGGCAGGGCGCGTGTCGATGCAAGGGTGGCACTGGCCCGGAACTTGCACCCCGCACGCCGGCCGCGCCGCAGACGGCGTCGTCTTGGTTTTCGTCGGAGACCGACTGATGGACATCTTCATACAACAGGTCATCAACGGCCTGGTGCTGGGCAGCATGTATGCCCTGGTGGCACTGGGCTACACGATGGTCTACGGCATCATCAGCCTGATCAACTTCGCCCATGGCGAGGTGCTGATGGTGGGGGCGATGACGAGCTGGATGATCGTCACCCACTTGCAGGAGGCGGCGCCGGGCATGCCCGGCTGGGCGATGATGCTGATCTCGCTGCTGTGCGCCATCGTCGTGTGCGCCACGCTGAACTTCACGATCGAGAAGGTGGCCTACCGGCCGCTGCGCGGCCAGCCGCGGCTGGCACCGCTGATCACCGCCATCGGCATGTCCATCTTGCTGCAGACGCTGGCGATGATCATCTGGAAGCCCAATCCCAAGCCCTATCCGCAGTTGCTGCCCACCGAGGCCATCCCGATCGGCGGCGCGGTCATCACGGTCACGCAGATCGCGATCTTGGCTTCCACGGTGGTTCTACTGGCCGCGCTGCTGTGGCTGGTCAACCGCACCAAGCTGGGACGTGCGATGCGCGCCACGGCTGAAAACCCGCGCGTGGCCAGTCTGATGGGCGTCAAGCCCGACATGGTGATCTCGGCCACCTTCATCATCGGCGCCGTGCTGGCGGCGGTGGCCGGCGTGATGTGGGCCTCCAACTATGGCACCGTGCAGCACACCATGGGCTTCCTGCCTGGCCTGAAGGCCTTCACGGCCGCGGTGTTCGGCGGCATCGGCAACCTGACCGGTGCGATGGTGGGCGGTGTGCTGCTGGGCCTGATCGAGGCCATCGGCGCAGGTTACCTGGGCGTGCTGACGGGCGGCGTGCTGGGCAGCCATTACTCGGACATCTTCGCCTTCATCGTGCTCATCCTGGTGCTCACGCTGCGCCCCTCGGGCCTGCTGGGCGAGCGCGTGGCCGACCGGGCCTGAGGCCGCCGGAGACACATCATGACCCAACGCAACAAGTTCATCGTGATGATCGCGGCCGCACTCGGTCTGCTGATCCTTCCGCACCTTGCGCTCTACTTCGGCCAGGGCTGGGTGCGCATCATCGACCTGGCCCTGCTGTACGTGCTGCTGGCCCTGGGCCTGAACATCGTGGTGGGCTATGCCGGCCTGCTCGACCTGGGCTACGTGGCCTTCTACGCCGTGGGGGCCTACATGATGGCCCTGCTGGCTTCACCGCATCTGTGGGAGACCTTCCCGGCCGTCGCCGCGATGTTCCCCAACGGCCTGCACACGCCGATCTGGGTGGTGGTGCCTCTGGCCGCAGGCCTGGCGGCCATCGCCGGTGTGCTCCTGGGCACACCGGTGCTGCGCCTGCGCGGAGACTACCTGGCCATCGTGACGCTGGGTTTTGGCGAAATCATCCGGGTGTTCATGAACAACCTGGAGCATCCGGTCAACATCACCAACGGGCCGCGCGGCATCAGTGCGATCGACTCGATGCGCATCTTTGGCTTCGACTTCGGCAAGACGCTGGTGATCGGCGACTACCGCCTGCCGCCGGTGGTGCTGTACTACTACCTGTTCCTGCTGCTCGTGGTGGCCAGCATCATCATCTGCCACCGCCTGGAGACCTCGCGCATCGGGCGGGCCTGGATGGCCATCCGCGAGGACGACGTGGCCGCCAAGGCCATGGGCATCAACGTGCGCAACATGAAGCTGCTGGCCTTCGCGATGGGCGCCACCTTCGGCGGCGTGGCCGGCGCGATGTTCGCCTCCTTCCAGGGCTTCATCTCGCCCGAGTCCTTCGGCCTGATGGAATCCATCATGCTGGTGGCGATGGTGGTGCTGGGGGGGCTGGGCCACCTGCCGGGCGTGATCCTGGGCGCGCTGCTGCTGGCTGCGCTGCCCGAGGTGCTGCGCTACGTGGCCGGGCCCTTGCAGAGCATGACCGGCGGGCGGCTGGATGCCGCCATCTTGCGCCAGTTGCTGATCGCACTGGCAATGATCGCAATCATGCTGTTGCGTCCGCGCGGTCTGTGGCCGGCGCGTGAGCACGGCAAGGCCGCCCCGACCCCGGTGGGCAAGTGAGGGGGGAGATCGACATGAGCACCGACATCGTCCTGAAGGTCCAGGGTGTGTCCAAACGCTTCGGCGGGCTGCAGGCCCTGTCCGATGTGGGCATCGAGATTCGCCGCGGCCAGGTCTACGGCCTGATCGGCCCCAACGGCGCGGGCAAGACCACCTTCTTCAACGTGCTGACGGGGCTGTACACGCCCGACTCGGGCAGCTTCGAGCTGGAGGGCAAGCCCTACAAGCCCACCGCAGTCCACGAGGTGGCCAAGGCCGGCATCGCCCGCACGTTCCAGAACATCCGGCTGTTTGCTGAGATGACAGCCCTGGAGAACGTGATGGTGGGCCGCCATGTGCGCACGGGCACCGGCGTGCTCGGCGCCGTCTTGCGCACGGCGGGCTTCAAGGCTGAGGAGAAGGCCATCCGCGATCGGGCCATGGAGCTGCTGGCCTACGTGGGCATTGAGAAGTACGCCGATTTCCGCGCCCGCACCTTGAGCTACGGCGACCAGCGCCGTCTGGAGATCGCGCGCGCCTTGGCCACCGATCCCAAGCTGATCGCGCTGGACGAGCCGGCAGCCGGCATGAACGCCACCGAGAAGGTGGTGCTGCGCGAGCTGATCGACCGCATCCGCAACGACGGGCGCACCATCCTGCTGATCGAGCATGACGTGAAGCTCGTGATGGGCCTGTGCGACCGCGTGACCGTGCTCGACTACGGCAAGCAGATTGCCGAGGGCACTCCCTACGAGGTGCAGCGCAACGAGAAGGTGATCGAGGCCTACCTCGGCGCCGGCCACAAGGCGCATTGAACCCCAAGCACGCGGAGCAAGTACACATGAGCCAAACGATGTTGAAAGTCAGCGGGCTGCGGGTGGCCTATGGGGGCATCCAGGCCGTCAAGGGCGCCTCGCTGGAAGTGCGCCAGGGCGAGCTCGTCAGCCTGATCGGTGCCAACGGCGCGGGCAAGACCACGACGCTGAAGGCCATCACCGGCACCCAGCCGGTGGCCGGGGGCGACATCGAATACCTGGGCCAATCGATCAAGGGCCAGGGCGCCTGGGATCTCGTCAAGCAGGGCCTGGTGATGGTGCCCGAGGGGCGGGGCACCTTCACGCGCATGACGATCACCGAGAACCTGCAGATGGGGGCTTTCACGCGCAGCGACAAGGAGATCGAGGCCGACATCGAGAAGGTCTTCACCTTGTTCCCGCGCCTGAAGGAGCGTCGCAACCAGCTCGCCGGCACGATGTCCGGTGGCGAGCAGCAGATGCTGGCGATGGGACGGGCGCTGATGGCCCGCCCCAAGGTGCTGCTGATGGACGAGCCCTCGATGGGTCTGTCACCCATCATGGTCGACAAGATCTTCGAGGTGGTCGAGGACATCCACAAGCAGGGGGTCACCGTGCTGCTGGTCGAGCAAAACGCCAGCCGGGCGCTGCAACTGGCCGACCGCGGCTACGTGATGGAGTCCGGCGAGATCACCATGGAAGGCGAGGCCAAGGCCCTGCTGAACGACCCGAAGGTGCGCGCGGCCTATCTGGGCGAGTGAACCCACGCCGCAGGCCGCGGCGTGACGCATCTCACCGTCCTGGCGGGGCACCCACGGGTTTGCCTGAGGGCCCGTGGTGGCCCTGCGATGGCACCATCGCGCCGCCGCGCTTTGCGCGCACGACCGAGGAGATGTGATGTTGGGACGTTCCCTGATTCCCTGGATGCTGGGCGCCTGCCTGGCCGTGGCAGCCCAGGCCCAGACGGGCAAGCCGGTGCGCATCGGCCTGATCGCGCCGCTGACCGGCGGCTCGGCTGACTTTGGCAACAGCGTGCGCTACGGCGCCGAGCTGGCCGTCAAGGAGATCAACGAGGTGGGGGGCTTCCTCGGCCGCCCGCTGGAGCTGGTCGTTCGCGACGACAAGGCCGTGCCCGACGAGGGACGCCGCGTGTCGGAGGATCTGGTGCTCAAGGAGAAGGTCGATTTCACGATCGGCTTTTGCAACACCGGCGTGGCGATGCGCTCGCTCGACGTGTTCCAGGACAACAAACATCTCTTGATGGTGCCGTGCTCGCAGGGCACCGCGGTGACCACCAAGTACCCGCCGGCACAGAGCTACATCTTCCGCGTGGCGCCGCCGGACATCCTCAATGCCCGCTTTCTGGTGGGCGAGATCGTGGACCGCCGCAAACTGCGCCGCGTGGCCATCCTGGCCGACCGTACCGGCTACGGGGAAGGCGGGGTCAAGGACATCAGCGACGAGCTGGCCAAGCGCAATCTGCAGCCGGTGTTCGTGGGTCGCTTCGACCTGGGCGTGAAGAGCCTGGTGGAGGAGTTGCGCGCCGCTCAGGCCGCCGGGGCCGAGGCGCTGGTGGTCTACACCGTCGGGCCCGAGCAGGCGGCGGCCGTGCGCAGCCGCGCCGAGCTGCGCTGGCAGGTGCCCTACTTCGCGCCGTGGCCGCTGTCGTTCCGCAGTGTGCTGGAGCAGGCCGGGGCTGAGGCCCTGGAGGGCACGATGATGGCCCAGACGATCATCCAGGACCTGGCCAACGAGCGCCGCGTGTCCTTCCTGGCGAGCTATTTCCGTCACTCGAAGGAAAAGCGCATCGGCTCGCTGATGGCTGCGGCCCAGACCTACGATGCGGTCTATCTGATGCTGCGTGCGCTGTTCCAGACCAAGGGCGACGTCTCGGGCGATGCGCTGAAGAAGGCACTGGAGAACTTCGAGCGCCCGCATCGGGGCGTGGTCACGACCTACAGCGAACCTTTCAGCGCCAGCGACCACGACGCCTTCTCGGTGAACATGATCTGGTTGGGCGTGTGGCGGCGTGGCGAGATCCAGTTCTACTACCCCGAGGATGCCAAGCGTTCGGCTTTCATCCGGCGCAAGGAGTCTTGATCCCGCGACTGGGGCGGGGGTGCACGGACGGAGACGATGGGCGGCATGTGCCTTGCATGGGGCCGTGCCGTGTCGGGGCTGTACTGGAGGATGGATCCGATGACGAGGCGACTGCGATGGACGGTGGCGCTGCTGGGCGCCGGCTTGTGCGCGACGGGCTGGGGCCAGCCGGCCGCACCGGTGAAGGTGGGCTTGATCGCTCCGCTGAGCGGCGGTTCCTCGGACCTGGGGCAGAGCATGCGCCATGCCGCCGAGCTGGCGGTCAAGGAGATCAACGCCGTGGGCGGCTACCTGGGCCGTCCGCTGGAATTGGTGGTGCGCGACGACCAGTCCGATCCTCAGCAGGGCCGGCAGGCGGCACAGGAGCTGGTGCAGCAGGAGAAGGTGGCCTTCACGCTGGGCTTTTGCGACACCGAGGTGACCATGCAGGTCCTGGAGATCTTCCAGTCGCAGCGCCATGTGCTGATGGTGCCGTGCGACCAGGGCACCGCGGTGATGGCCAGGCCGCCCGCCGGGGGCGGCTACGTCTTCCGTCTGGCGCCGCCCGACGAGTTGACTGCGCGGGTGCTGGTGGGCGAGATCGTCGACCGGCGCAAACTGCGCAAGGTGGCAGTGCTGGCCGACCGCACCGCCCATGGCGACAGCGGCCTGAAGGATTTGGGAGAGGAGCTGGCCCAGCGCGAGCTCAAGCCGGTCTACGTTGCCCGCTTCGACCGCGGGGTGAAATCGCTGGCCGAGGAGATGCGCCAGGCTCGTGCGGCCGGCAGCGAGGCGCTGATCGTCTGGGCGCGCGCGCCGGATCAGGCGACGGCTTTGCGGGCCCGCTCGGAGCTGCGCTGGGCGGTGCCGTACTTCGCGCCGCCCACGCTCGCCTCGCGCAAGGCGCTGGAGGGCGCCGGCGCGGCCGCGCTGGAAGGGGCGGTGATGACCCAGACGGTGCATCTCGATGCCGCCAACGAACGCCGGGCAACCTTCCTCACCAGCTATTTCGCGCACAGCGGCGAAAAGCGCATCGGCTCGCTGACGGTGGCGGCACAGACCTATGACGCGGTCTATCTGCTCATGTCGGGCTTGTTCCAGTCCCGCAGCCCCGAGGGCGGCGAGCCGCTGAAGCGGGCCCTGGAAAACCTGGAAAAACCGCACCGCGGGGTGGTCACCACCTACGAACGCCCCTACACCGCGCGCGATCATGAGGCCTACTCGATCAACATGCTTTGGTTGAGCGTGTGGCGCGGCGGCGAGGTGCAGTTCCTCTATCCCATCGATGCGCAGCGCGCCAGCGTGATCCGACGCAAGGAGTTCTGAGCCGGTCGTCCGGGGCCTAGAATCCGGGCCGCGCTCGGGAATCGCGGGGCGCTGCCTGCCATGGATGCTTCGACCCTCACACCCTCAGTGCCCGTTTCCCAGGACGGTGGTCCGCCCACCGGGGCCACCGATGGGCTGCGCTGCCGGCACGACAGGCCGGCACTGGCCTGGCCGGTGCCCGCCGGCCGGGAGACGGTGCTGGGGGTGATCTGTCATGGTGGGGCGCAGGATGAGCCCCGGGCGGCTCCCGAACCCTTGTGGCCGCCACACCCCGTGGCCGAACGCTGGCAGGTGCGCGGGCCAGTGCGCCAGGGCTGGTGGGGCAGCGTGCGTTATTGCAGCAATGGCGCCTGGGTCTTTGGCACGGCGTGCGCGGACGACCGCGCCCCGGGGGGCATGGAGGCGGCGGCGTGGCGGGCCTATGCCGATCTGTTCACGGTGCTCGAACGCGAGGGGTGTACCCACCTGCAGCGCCTGTGGAACTACCTGCCCGACATCCACGGCCTGGACGACGGCCTGGAGCGCTACCGCCGCTTCAACCTGGGCCGGGCACGCGCTTTCGCCGAGGCCGGGCGCGGCCTGGGGGAAGGCGCGCCGGCCGCGTGCGCGATGGGCACCCGCACGGGAGCGCTGACGGTGCATTTTCTGGCGGGACGGCAGCCGGCGCGCACGATCGAGAACCCGCGCCAGGTCAGCGCCTACCACTACCCCCCGCGTTACGGGCCGTGCAGCCCCACCTTCTCGCGTGCGGCCCTGGCCGATCTGGGCGGGGGCCTGCGTGTGCTGTTCATCTCGGGCACGGCCAGCATCGTCGGTCATGAGTCGGTGCATCTGGGCGACGTGGCCGCCCAGACGGCCGAATGCCTGCGCAACATCGATGCCGTGCTCGGGGCGGCCCGGCAGCACCTGGTCCGCTCCTGGAGCCTGGAGGTGCTGCGCGAGCGGCTGGAATGCACGGTCTATGTCCGCCGGCCGACGGATCTGGACCTCGTGCGTTCCGTCGTGACCGCCCATCTGGGTGCCACCACACCGGCGGCGCAGGCGGCGATCTACCTGCGCGCCGATGTGTGCCGCGCCGAGCTGCTGGTGGAGATCGAAGCTCAAGTGGCGCTGGACGGCTGAGCCCAGGCCTCGGCCAGGAGGGCGGCCTCGCGCAGCGGCCGCAGGCTCATCGCCAGGGCGGCCACCGAAACCGGCAGGGCCACCGCGAAGGTCAGCGCCAACGAGTGGCCGATGCGCTGCTCGTCGGCGAACACGAAATCGGTGCACGCCGCCACGAGGCTCGGGCCCAGCACCGACCCGAGGACGGTGGTGAGCATCAGGCCCAGCGCCGAGACCTGGCCGCGCAGCTCGTTGGGGGTGACGAGCTGGATCGTCGAGGTGCCCAGCGAGACGAAGATGCTCGACAGGAACAGGCCCGGGCCGAAGGCCAGCAGCGAGGCGGTCGGGGTGGGCAGCAGCGGCGTGGCCACCAGGAAGGGCGTGGCCGCCGCCAAGCTCCAGGCCGCGGTGCGCAAGGTCGCATCGCGCTGCCCCAGGCGCAGCAGGAGGCCGGCCCACCAGCCGCCGGCGACGATGCCCAGGGTGCTCAGGCCGAGGATCATGGCCCCCAGCACCGGGCCGATGCGCTCTACCGGCAGGCCGTGCACACGGATGTAGAAGGTCGCCATCCATGCCAGCAGCGCATAGGTGACGCAAAACGCGAGGCTGATGCCAGCCACATACCCCAGCGCCAGCCGTCGCCGTTGCCGCAGGAAATGCACCACGGCCGAGACGGGCAAGGCCCGGCCGTCGGCCACCGTGTGGCGCCGCAGGGGTTCGCGCACGGTGAGCATCAGGGCGGCCACCAGCAGCCCGGGCAGCCCCACGAGCATGAACGCGAGCTGCCAACCCTTGACCGTGCCCAGCAGCGGCAGCACGACGTCTGCGCGGTTGGCCAGGCCGCCCACCAGCCCGCCGATGGCAAAAGCCGCCCCCGAGCCGAAGGCCGTCCCCAGCGTGAACACCGACAAGGCCAGCGGCAGGCGGTGACGCTCGAAATAGTCACTGATGATCGAGTACGCGGCCGGCCCCAGCGTGGCCTCGCCCACGCCAACGCCCGCCCGGGTGAGGAAGAGCTGCCAGTAGTGCTGCGCCAGGCCGGCTGCAGCGGTCATCAGGCTCCAGAAGGTGATGCCCGCGGCCACGATGTTGCGTCGGTTGGCGCGATCGACAAGTCGCCCCAGCGGCAATCCGGCCAGACAGAAGAAAAGCGAAAACGCCAGGCCCTGCAGCAGCGAGATCTGGAAGTCGCTGATGCCCAGGTCGCGCCGGATCGGCTCGACCAGCAGGCCCACGAGCAGCCGGTCGACCAGTGACACCACGGCGGCGAGCATCAGCACGAAGACCACATACCACGGGTAGGTGCCACCGACAGGGCGCGGCAAGGCCTGGGACGAAGCGGCGGCACCCGGGACGGTCATGGAGCGGTGTGGTGGCGGCAAGGATGTTGGCAGCGTAACAGAGCCGGGGAGGGCGCGCGAGAGCTGGCGCCCCGTGGGTCGTCGCAGGGCATTCCCGCCGGCCCGCCGCGGGCGACGACCCTCTGCGCAGGCCCGGAATCGGAGGGCATCATGCATGGGAAGAATGAGACTTAGTCACCCCATGCGCTGGATGGATCCGACACGCTTCCCTACAGTGGCGTTCCAGTGCGGCCCTGCCGGGGCCGATCCCACGATGAAGCCGGCGAGCCAGCCGGCCGGAGACAAGACCCATGGAAGTGTCCTTCAGCAAGGAAGTCCAGGCCCTGCGCCTGGGCGCGGGCGAGACCTTTCACGGCGAGGGCATTCTGGCGATCACGAAGGCCTTGCTGCAGTCGGGCGTGGCCTATGTCGGCGGCTACCAGGGCGCACCGGTGTCGCATCTGCTGGACGTCATGGTCCAGGCCAAGGACTACATGCAGGAGCTGGGCGTGCACGTCGAGGCCTGCTCGAACGAAGCCTCGGCGGCTGCGATGCTGGGCGCTTCCATCCATTACCCGCTGCGCGGGGCGGTCACCTGGAAATCCATCGTCGGCACCAACGTGGCGGCCGATGCGCTGTCGAACCTGGCTTCGCCGGGGGTGAAGGGCGGGGCGCTGATCGTCGTGGGCGAGGACTATGGCGAGGGCGCCAGCGTGATCCAGGAGCGCACGCACGCCTATGCGCTGAAGTCGTCGATGCTGATGCTCGACCCGCGGCCGGAGCTTGCCAACATGGTGCGTTTGGTGGAGGAGGGCTTCGCGCTGTCGGAAGCCTCGAACATGCCGGCCCTGCTGGAACTGCGCATCCGGGCCTGCCATGTGCGCGGCCGCTTCGTCTGCAAGGACAACGTCCCGCCGACGCTGTCGACCCGGCATCTCATCGAAGAGCCGGCCGGCTTCGACTACATGCGCCTGGCGCATCCGCCAGTGACCTTTCGCCACGAGAAGCTCAAGGTGGAGGAGCGCATCCCGGCCGCACGCCGCTACATCGCCGAGCACCGGCTCAATGAGTGGTTCGCCGGGCGGCGCGACGAGGTGGGTCTCATCGTGCAGGGGGGGCTGTACAACTCGTTGATCCGCGCCTTGCAGCAGCTCGGCCTGGCCGACGCCTTCGGCGGCAGTGAACTGCCCATCCTCGCGCTCAATGTCACCTTCCCGCTGGTGCCCGAGGAGATCGCCCGGTTCTGCGCCGGCAAGCGCGCCGTGCTGGTGCTGGAGGAAGGCCAGCCCGAGTACATCGAGCGCGACATCCTCAGCATGCTGCACCGGCGCGACCTCCAGACTCCGCTGCACGGCAAGGACCTGCTGCCGGCCACCGGTGAGTACACGGTGGAGGTGATGGCCACGGGGCTGTCGACATTCGTGTCGAGGTATTTGCCCGACCATGTGCTGGAGGGTGCACGTGCCTGGCTGGAGGGCAACGCCAAGCGCCGCCAGGACGTGGCGCAGCAGCTCGGTGCGCCGCTGCCGGCACGCCCGCCCGGCTTTTGTGTGGGCTGTCCCGAACGGCCGGTGTTCGCCGCGCTCAAGCTCGCTCAGCAGGACGTGGGCCCGGTGCACATCGCCGCGGACATCGGCTGCCATGCGCTGGCCACCTTCGAGCCCTTCTCGTCGGGCCACTCCATCCTGGGCTATGGCATGAGCCTGGCCAGTCGCGCGGGGGTGTCGCCAATGATGCAGCGCCGCGTGCTGTCCATCATGGGCGACGGCGGGTTCTGGCACAACGGTCTGCTCACCGGCGTACAAAGTGCGCTCTTCAACGACGACGACGCGGTGCTCGTCATCATGAAGAACGGCTACACCTCGGCCACCGGCACGCAGGACATCATCTCCACACCCGACGAGGAGGTGAAGGCGAGGGTGCAGGACAAGCAGCAAAGCCTGGTCGACCGCAACACCACCATCGAATCCACGCTCAAGGGGCTGGGGGTGCAGTGGATGCGCACGGTGCACACCTACGACGTGGACGCGATGCGCAAGACGCTGCAGGAGGCCCTCACCACCGACTTCAACGGCCTGAAGGTGATCATTGCCGAAGGCGAATGCCAGCTCGAGCGTCAGCGCCGCATCAAACCCTGGATCGCCTCGCTGCTCAAGGCCGGCCGGCGCGTGGTGCGCGTGAAGTACGGCGTCGATGAGGACGTGTGCTCGGGCGACCACGCCTGCATCCGCCTGTCGGGCTGTCCCACGCTGACGCTCAAGGACAGCCCCGACCCGCTGAAGGTGGACCCCGTGGCGACCGTCATCGACGGCTGCGTGGGCTGCGGCCTGTGCGGTGCCAATGCGCATGCGGCCACGCTGTGCCCGTCGTTCTACCGCGCCGAGGTGGTGCGCAACCCGAAGTGGCACGAGCGGCTGCTTGCGGCCGTGCGTCAGAACGCCCTGCGCTGGCTGCAGCCGGCCTGATGCTTTCCGGCTTTCCGGTTTTCGTTCGACAACACAAAAGGAGACACTGCATGAAGAGCTTCCTCCCCTTGACCGGCCTCACCCGTCGCACACTGGGCGTTGCCCTGCTGGCCCTGGCCGCGGCGGCTCCCGCATGGGCCCAGGACTATCCGACCCAGCCGATCCGGCTGATCGTGAGCTTCCCGCCCGGCGGTGCGGCCGACGTGATCGGCCGCACCATCGCCACCGGCCTGAGCGAGGCCTTCAAGCACAACGTCATCGTCGAGAACCGGCCCGGCGCCAACGGCAACATCGGGGCCGACGCGGTGGCCAAGGCTGCGCCCGACGACT
>NZ_JBKBVU010000253.1:0-3669 GCF_046289365.1 Caldimonas sp.
TGGGCCGCGCGGGCCTCGTCCACGTCCGAGAAGGGCAGGCGCTGGCCGGCGATCTCTTGATAGTCTTCGTGGCCCTTGCCGGCCAGCAAGATGACATCGCGCGGGTCGGCCGCCGCCACCGCGGTGGCAATGGCCAGGCGGCGGTCCTCGATGGCCTGCAGCGTGGGGGCCGGGCGCATGCCCGCGACGATCTGCTCGATGATGCGCATCGGCGGCTCGCTGCGCGGGTTGTCGCTGGTGACGATGACGCGGTCGGCGCGCGCCTGGGCGATCGCCCCCATCTGCGGCCGCTTGCTGCTGTCGCGGTCGCCACCGCAGCCGAACACGCACCACAGAGCCCCCCCGCGCTCGCGGGCGAAGGGCCTCAGGGCGGTCAGCACCTTGTCCAGGGCATCGGGCGTGTGGGCGTAGTCCACCACCACCGACGCCACACCCTCCTCGTCCAGGCGCTGCATGCGCCCGGGCACGGGCCCCAGCGCCTGCAGGGCGCGAGCGGCTTGTGCCAGCGGCACGCCCAGAGCGCGCAGGCAGCCGGCCACGGCCAACAGGTTGTGGACGTTGTAATCGCCGATCAGCGTGGTGCGCACCGGCTCGGCCTGCGGGCCTTCGCACAACTCGAAGCCCAGGCCGCCACCTCGGTAGCCCACCGCGCGCGCCTGCAGCCCGGCGGCGGCCTGCAGGCCATAGCCCCACAGCTCGACGCTGCGGCCGCTCAGCCGGGCCACGACGTCCTCGCCCTTCGGATCGTCAAGGTTCACGACGGCCGCGCGCAGGCCCGGCCAGGCGAAGAGCTGGGCCTTGGCCTCCCAGTAGGCGGCCATGCCTCCGTGGTAGTCCAGATGGTCGCGCGTGAAATTCGTGAAGGCCGCCACCGCGATGCGGGTGCCGTCCAGGCGGCGTTCGTCCAGGCCGATCGACGAGGCCTCGATGGCGCAGGCCTTCAGGCCCTGGTCGACGAAGGCGCGCAAGCTGCGGTGCAGCGTGACCGGATCCGGGGTGGTCAGACCGGTGGAGGTGAGCGAGCCCGGCCGCCCCACGCCCAGCGTGCCAATCAGACCGCAGGGCCGATCCAGCGCCGTCAGGGCCTGCGCCACCCACCAGGCGGTCGAGGTCTTGCCGTTGGTGCCGGTCACGGCCACGAGGTCCAGGTGCGACGAAGGCTGTCCGAACCAGCGGTCGGCCAGCACGCCGGTGGCGGCCTTCAGACCCGGCACGGCGGCGATGCGCTCGTCGTCGAAGCCGAAGGCCTCGACCCCCATGCGTTCCACCAGACAGGCCCGGGCGCCGGCGGCCAGGGCGGCGGCCACGTGCCGGCGCGCATCGGTGGCATGCCCCGGCCAGGCAATGAAGGCCTCGCCGCCACGGATGCGGCGGCTGTCGATGGCCAGGTCGGTGCAGCCTCGCTCGCGCAGCCAGTCCTGCGCAGCGACCACGGTGTCGAAGACGCGCAAGGGCATCAGAAGCTCTCCTCCACACCCTCGACGTGGCGCGCAACGATCTGGGGCTGCACGGCGATGTCGGGTTGCACACCCATCATGCGCAGGCTTTGCTGCACCACCTCGGCAAACACGGGCGCGGCCACGGCACCACCATAGAACTTGCCGGCCGAGGGCTCGTCGATCATCACCGCCACGACGATGCGCGGCTGCTCCACCGGCGCCAGACCGACGAACCAGGAACGGTACTTCTTGTCGGCGTAGCCCCTGCCTTCTTGCTTGCGCGCCGTGCCGGTCTTGCCGCCCACCGAGTAGCCCACGGTCTGCGCCAGCGGCGCCGTACCGCCCGGGCCGGCGGCCATCTGTAGCATGCGACGGGTGGTCTGGGCCACACGCGGGGAAAACACCCGCAGGCCGGGCGCCGGCTCGGGATCTTTCAGCAAGGTCACGGGAATGAGCTCGCCATCGCGGGCGAACACGGTATAGGCGCGCGCCAACTGGAAGAGCGAGACGGACAGGCCGTAGCCGTAGCTCATCGTCGCATGCTCGATGGGCCGCCAGGTCTTGTAGGGCCGCAGCCGGCCGCTGACCACCCCCGGGAAGGGCAGTTGGGGCTTTTGCCCCAGCCCGATCTCGGTGAACATCTCCCACATCTCGCGCGAGGGGATCTGCTGGGCCAGCTTGACGGTGCCGACGTTGCTGGACTTTTGAATCACCTCGGCCACCGTGAGGCGGCCGTAGGCATGGGTGTCGCGGATGGTCGAGCCGGTGACGGTCATCCATCCAGGCCCGGTGTCGATCGGGGTGTTGGGTGAGACGCGCCCAGTCTCCATCGACAGCGCGGCCACGAAAGGCTTCATCGTCGAGCCCGGCTCGAAGGTGTCGGTCAGTGCCCGGTTGCGCAATTGGGCGCCGCTGAGGTTCTCGCGCCGGGCGGGGTTGTAGCTCGGATAGTTGGCCAGGGCCAGCACCTCGCCGCTGTGCACGTCCAGCACCACCACCGAACCGGCCTGGGCCTTGTGCTCGGCCACGGCATCGCGCAGGCGCTGGTAGGCGAAGAACTGGATCTTCGAATCGATGGACAACTGGATGTCCCGGCCATCGACCGGCGCGACGCTCTCGCCGATGTCCTCGACGATGCGGCCCAGCCGGTCGCGGATGACACGACGCTGCCCATGGCGGCCGGCCAGCTCGTGCTGGAAAGCCAGCTCCACGCCTTCTTGGCCACGATCCTCGATGTCGGTGAAGCCCACCACATGGGCAACGGCCTCGCCTTCGGGATAGCGGCGCTTGTACTCCTTGACCTGGTGCACACCCTTCAGGCCCAGCGCCTTCACGCGCTCGGCCACGTCCTCGTCGATCTGGCGACGCAGCCAGACGAAATTCGGATTGTCGCCCAAACGCTTGTCCAGCTCGGCCACGGTCATGCCCAGCAGGCGGGCGAGTTCGCGACGCTGCGCCCGGTCGGCCTCGAAATCCTTGGGAATGACCCAGATCGACGGCGCCGGCACGCTGGAGGCCAGGATCAGGCCATTGCGGTCGAGGATGCGTCCGCGGTTGGCCGGCAGCTCGAGGGTGCGGGCATAGCGGCTCTCGCCCTGGCGCTGGTAGAAATCGGTGCCGATGATCTGCACATACGCCGCCCGGCACAGCAGCACCGCAAACGACAGACCGATGCAGGCGACGAGGAATTTCGAGCGCCACGGCGGCGTCTTGGACGCCAGCAGCGGGCTGGTGGCATAGCGCACCTCGTGCAGCGCATGTAGCGCCGGCTTGCGCGGCCGGCGCCGCGGCAGCGCGGCTGCGCCGTTGCGACGGGGCAGCAGTCGGGCGAGCCAGCTCACCGGACCCCTCCCTGCGCGGCTGAAGCCGCTGCCTCGTCAAGCACGTACTGCGTCACGGCCGCGGTGGGCGTGCGCATCTGCAGCTTTTCGCGCGCGATCTTCTCCACCCGCAGCGGGGTGGCCTGGGTGCGCTTTTCGAGCTGGAGCTGCTCGTGCGCGGTCTCCAGCGCGCGCTCCTCAGCCTGGGCACGCTCCACCTGCGTGAACAGGCGTCGGGCCTGGTAGGACACGTGCACCAGGTACAGGCCGCTGACGATCAGCCCGGCGAAGAGGAGGACATTGAGACGACTCATGCCCCCCCCAACGCCACGGCGGTGGGGGGGGGGGGGGAGAGGGAGGGGGGGAGAGGAGGAGGGGGGGGATAGCACCTCCCCCGTTGGGGGGAGGGG
>NZ_JBKBVU010000035.1:0-23221 GCF_046289365.1 Caldimonas sp.
CACCCACCCCCATGAGATTGCCCAGCATTTCGTGTGCTGCATGTGCAACCCGCCGGCGCGCGCCGGCAAGGGCAAGTCCGGCGGCCTGCAGTTGCACTGAGCCTGGTCACGCAGCAGGACTCTCCGTCGTCTCCTCCTGAGCGCCCGCGCGGCGCCTTGACCACGGGCTCCCTGAGAGCCCGTGCTTTTTTTCCGGGACGGGACGACTCAAGTCGGCCGCGCGGCGGTCGATATCCCCGTGGAACCCGGTTCGAGCGCGAGCCCCCACAGCGCGCCAACCCCCGCTGGAAAGACCTGCAATATGTTCGTCATCATCGGCTACATCGTGGCGCTGGGCTGCATCTTCGGCGGCTTCATCATCCACGGCGGCAACATGGGCGTGATTCTGAAAGCCCTGCCCACCGAGTTGATGGTCATCGGTGGGGGCGCTTTCGGCGCGTTCATCGTCAACAACCAACCCAAAGTGCTCAAGGCCACGTTTGGCGCCATCCCCAAGCTGCTCAAAGGCTCCAAGTACACCAAAGCCCGGTACATGGAGTTGATGGCCTTGCTCTATGACATTTTGCAAAAGGCCCGCAAAGAGGGCTTGATGTCCATCGAAAAGGACGTCGAGGCCCCGCACGAATCTCCGTTGTTTAAAAAATACGCGACCGTCGGCAGTGACCATCATGTCGTGGAGTTCATCACGGATTACTTGCGCATGATGGTCTCCGGAAATCTCAATGCCCATGAAATTGAATCGCTGATGGACAGCGAGATCGAGACCCACCATCACGAAGCGCACGCACCGGCGGCAGCGATTCAGCGAGTGGCCGGTGGCTTGCCCGCTTTTGGCATCGTGGCCGCCGTGCTGGGTGTGGTCAATACCATGGGCTCGGTGGGCCAGCCCCCGGCGGTGCTGGGGGCCATGATCGGTTCGGCGCTGGTGGGAACCTTCCTGGGCATCTTGCTGGCCTACGCCATTGTGGAACCCCTGGCCGGCCTGCTGGAGCAGAAAAACGACGAGGCCACCAAGGAACTGCAGTGCATCAAGACCACCTTGCTGGCCAGCATGCAGGGTTACGCGCCGCAGATCGCCGTGGAGTTCGGCCGCAAGGTGCTGTACTCCACCGAGCGCCCCAGCTTCTCGGAGCTGGAAGGCCACGTCAAGGGCAAGAAGGCCTGATTGGGACTCACCATGGCCGGCGACTCCAAGAAGCTGCAACCGATCATCGTCAAGAAGATCAAGAAGGGCGGTCATGCCCACCATGGCGGCGCCTGGAAGATCGCCTATGCCGACTTCGTGACGGCGATGATGGCTTTCTTCTTGCTGATGTGGCTGCTGGGCTCGACCACCGAGGGCGACCGCAAGGGCATTGCCGACTACTTCTCCTCACCGCTGAAGATCGCCCTGCTCAGCGGGGGCAGCGGCGCAGGCGACGCCTCGCACGTGATCAAAGGCGGCGGCACCGACCTCACCCGCACCACCGGTCAGGTGCGCCGTGGCGACATCGAAGCCGAGCGCAAGACCATCAACCTGCAAGCCCTGAAGGAACAGATCGAGCGCGCCGAGGCGGCCAGCCTGGAAGGTTTGAAGCAGCGCATCGAGCAATCCGTCACGAACAATCCGCTGCTGGTGCAGTTCCGCTCGCAAATCCGCTTGGACATCACGCAAGATGGACTGCGCATCCAGATCGTCGATGAGCACAACCGCCCGATGTTCGATTCCGGCAGCGCCCTGGTGAAGGACTATATGCGCGCGATCCTGCGCGAGATCGGCAAGGTGCTGTCGGAAGTGGACAACAAGGTGACGCTGGCCGGTCACACCGATGCGGCTCCTTACACCAGCGGTGAGCGGGGCTACAGCAACTGGGAGCTCTCGGCCGACCGGGCCAATGCCTCGCGCCGGGAACTCGTGGCCGGCGGCCTGAGAGAGGGTCAGGTGGTGCGGGTGCTGGGGCTGGCGTCCAGCTCGCTGCTGGACAAGGACAACCCGCTCAATCCGATCAACCGGCGCATCAGCATCATCGTGATGAACAAGGACGCACAAGAGCGCTTCGAACGCGGCGGCGATGTCGAGGCCGGCACGGCCCCGGCGGTTCAAGAAGCCGTCGCACCGGCATCGGCCGCACAGAGCTTCAGTTTTCCGGCGCCCGGCCGATAAGCCTGCGAACCCCTGTTTTCTCCTCGCGAGGACACTTCCCATGAGTACCGCCACCGACCTGAAATTCCTCATCGTCGATGACTTCTCCACCATGCGCCGCATCGTGCGGGGCCTGCTGAAGGAGATCGGCTACAACAACGCAGAGGAAGCGGAGGACGGCGCCGTGGCCCTGCAGATGCTGCACAACGGCCATTTCGACTTCGTGGTCAGTGACATCAACATGCCCAACATGAACGGCTTCGAGCTGCTGTCGGCCATCAAGAAGGACGACAAGCTCAAGCACCTGCCGGTGCTGATGGTCACGGCCGAGGCCCGCAAGGAAGACATCGTGCGGGCCGCACAAGACGGCGCGGCCGGCTATATCGTCAAGCCCTTCACCAAGGCCACGCTGGAGGAGAAGGTGCAGAAGATCCTCCAGAAGCTGGGCAAGTGAGGCAGGCCATGAGCGAGACCCACAGCCCCCACGGCGCCACCCCGCCCCTGACCACATCACCCGAGGTGTTCCAGCGCATCGGCGAGATGACCCGCAACCTGCACGACACGCTGGCGCAGCTCGGCTTCATGCCCAAGCTGGGCGAGATCACGGAAAGCCTGCCCGATGCGCGCAGCCGTCTGACCTACATCGCCACCAAAACCGGCGAAGCCGCCGAGAAGGTGCTCAACCTGGTCGACCAGGCCAAGGCCGAGCACGAACACATCGCCGCCGAAACGCGCCGAATTGCCCAGGCCATCGTCGCCGATCCGGTGCGCGCGGTGGCCAGCGGCAGCGTGATGAACTTCGTCAGCGACGTCGAAGCGCGCTCGGCGCGCATCGACCAGCACCTCACCGACATCATGATGGCCCAGGACTTTCACGACCTCACCGGCCAGGTGGTGGCCCGCGTGGTGAAGCTGGCCGCCGACATCGAGGACCAGCTCGTCAAGCTCCTGCTGCAGACCGCCCCGCCCGACCAGGTGCACAAGGTTGAACAGACCTTCCTGAACGGGCCCGTGGTCAACCCCGAAGGGCGTACCGACGTCGTCACCAGCCAGGAACAGGTCGACGATCTGCTGGCCAGCCTCGGGTTCTGAGTCCCCACCGGGCCGGCCCGCGATGCGAAGCCTCACACCGACATGTTCATGATGTCGGTGTAGGCCTGCACCAGGCGGTTGCGCACCTGCAAGGCGGCCTGGAACCCGATCTGGGCCTTCTGCATCGTGACCATGGTCTCCTCCAGGGACACCGTGGGATTGCCCAGTTGAACCTGCCGCTGCATCTCCGAGGCCTGCAACTGGGTGGCACTGACCGTCTTGAGGGCCTGGTTCAGGGCCTGTGAGAAGCCCACGGCAGGAGGCCCCGGCTCGACCTGGCCCGGCCGTGCAGCCTGCGACGGCAGCACCACGCCGCTCTTGGCCAGGGCCTGCTGGAAGTTGAAGGGCTTGAGGCGGACGTCCATGGTGCAATCTCCTGCACGCAGGGCTCCAGTGCGAGCCCCACCTGCCGATACACCGATGGTAGGCACGCAGGGTCTGCGCGATGCGTCGAACTGGCGGCCGTTTGCCGTCCTCTTCCGCCCTTGAGCGAGGCTCCCCCCTCCGAATAATCGGTCCCCAACGACACCCTGGGGACCGCAGGCCGGCGCCTGGCAGGCCGGGGTCTGCCCAGAACCACGGGAATCCGCACGATGGACAACGCCGTCGCCCTGCCTCAGAACCTGCCGCCCGCCCTGGCCGCCCAACCCGCCTCCGGCGGCCTCGTTCAGCGCATCCAGGCCTTGCCGACCCCACGCAAGCTGTTGCTGGCCGCTGGACTGGCCGGACTGGTGGCGGTCGTCGTGGCACTGTCGCTGTGGTCGGTGAAGCCGGACTACAAGGTGCTCTACGCCAACCTGTCGGACAAAGACGGCGGCGCGATCATCGCGCAGCTTTCCCAGATGAACGTGCCGTACCGCCACGCCGACGGCGGAGCCGCCATCTTGGTGCCGGCCGACCGCGTGCACGACGTGCGGCTGCGTTTGGCCTCGGCCGGATTGCCCAAGGGCTCGACCGTGGGGTTCGAGCTGATGGACAACGCCCGCTTCGGCATCACGCAGTTCCAGGAGCGCCTGACCTTCCAGCGAGGCCTCGAAGGCGAGCTGACCCGCTCCATCGAAGCCCTGGCCGCCGTGAGCAGCGCCCGGGTGCACCTGGCCTTGCCCAACCAGAACGGCTTCTTCCGTGAGCAGCAAAAGCCCTCGGCCTCGGTGCTGGTGCATCTGCACCCGGGGCGCAGCCTGGACCATGCACAGATCGCCGGCATCGTGCACTTGGTCTCCAGCAGCGTACCCGAACTCTCGCCCAAGGCCGTCTCCGTCGTGGACCAGAACGGCAATTTGCTGACCGAATCGCCGGACAGCAAAACCCAGGGGCTCGATGCCAATCAGCTCCAGTATGTGGCGCAGATCGAGTCGACGCTGACGCGCCGCATCACCGACATCCTGGAACCGGTGGTCGGCCGTGACAACCTGCGCGCCCAGGTCACGGCCGAGGTGGACTTCTCGCAAAGCGAATCGACCTCCGAGCAGTTCCGCCCCAACCAAGGCGGCGAGCCGGCGGCCGTGCGCAGCATGCAGCACTTGGAATCGACCCAGACCGACGCCGGCACCCCCACGGGCGTGCCTGGCGCAGTCACCAACCAGCCGCCGGTGCCAGCGCAGGCACCGATCAATGGCCCGGCCCAGGCTTTGCAAGCGGCCAACGGCACCGGCACGGGCAACGCCCAAGTTCGCCGCGAAGCCGTGACCAACTACGAGGTGGACAAGACCGTGCGCGTCACCCGCAACGCCACCGGCACGATCAAGCGCTTGAGCGCCGCGGTGGTCGTCAACCACCGCACCTCGACAGACGCCCGCGGCCGCACGACGCAGGCGCCGCTGAGCGAAGAAGAGCTCCAGAAACTGACGACCCTGGTGCGAGAGTCCATCGGATTTTCAGCCGAGCGTGGGGACTCCGTACAAGTGATCAACGCCCCGTTCCAGGTGAGCAAACCTGAAGAGCCCGTCGAGCCGCCGCTGTGGCAACGGCCCGAGATCTTGGACTTGCTGCGGCAAATCGCTGTGCCTGCGGCCTTGAGTGTGGTGGCGCTGGCGCTGGTGCTGGGCGTGGTACGTCCCGCGCTCAAGGCCGCGATGGCTCCACCGCCGGCCCCGGCCAAGGTCGATGCCATCGTCGACGAACCTGAGGCCCTGCCCGCGCTGATCGGTCCAGAGCAAGCCGCCGAAATGCCTTTGCTGTCTGCTTCGCACAACCACAACAAGCTCGAAGCAGCCCGCCAGCTGGCTCGCGAGAACCCCGCGGCCGTGGCCAACATCGTGCGCAGCTGGGTCACCAAGGAGGCCGCCGCCTGAGCGGTCGGCGCCGCCTGCCACTGAACCGAAAGACACCATGGACGAAGACGGACTGCAGGACTCGGCCATCCTCCTCATGTCGCTCGGCGAGGAAGAGGCCGCCGAAGTGTTCAAGCACCTCTCTCCCAAAGAGGTGCAACGACTTGGCGAGACCATCGCCAAGATGAAGGTGATCCCGCGCGAGCGGGTGGAATCGGTGCTCGAACGGTTCACCGCCGACGCCTCGGACCAGAGCATGCTGGTCAACGACACCGATGAGTACGTCAAGTCCGTTTTGCGCAAGGCCCTGGGCGAGGACAAGGCCAATCTGTTGATCGACCGCATCTTGCAAGGTGGCGATGTCTCCGGCATCGAGAGCCTGAAATGGATGGACCCCGCTTCGGTGGCCGAACTGTTGCGCAACGAACATCCGCAGATCATTGCAGCCATCATCGTGCATCTGGAGTTCGATCAGGCCGCCGAGGTCCTCAAACACTTCACCGAACGACAACGCCACGAAGTCATGATCCGTGTGGCCACGCTCGATGGCATTCAGCCCTCTGCTTTGAAAGACCTCAACGAGGTGCTCTCCAAGGTGCTGGCCGGCGGTGACAAGCTGCGCAAAGCCTCACTCGGCGGCGTCAAGACGGCCGCCGAGATCATCAACTTGATGGGCTCCACCGTCGAAGGACCGATGCTCGACTACATCCGCCAGATCGATCCCGATCTGGCGCAGAAGATCATGGACAACATGTTCACCTTCGACGATCTGATGAAGATCGACGACCGAGGCATTCAGACGCTGCTCAAGGAGGTGCAAACCGAGTCGCTCATCATTGCCCTCAAAGGCGCCTCGCCGGAGCTGCGCGAGAAGATCTTCAGCAACATGTCTTCGCGCGCTGCCGAAACACTGCGCGAAGACCTGGAGTCTAGGGGTCCGGTGCGCTTGTCCGAGGTCGAAGCCGAGCAGAAGGAGCTTCTCAAGATCGTGCGCCGCCTGGCTGACGAAGGCCAGATCATTTTGGCCACCGGCGGCGATGACGGCTTCATCTGATCCAGTCGCTACAGTCCATGGGAACACCGCTGTACAACCGCTTCATCCCGCGCGAGGAGCTGCACTCCTTCTCCGCCTGGAGCCCGGACTCTTTTTCCGGTGAGTCGGCCGCCGCGCCGGCCCCGGGCATGCCGCCGGCGCCCCCGCCCGCGCCCACGGCCGAGGAACGCGAGGCACAGCTGCAGGCGCAGATTGCCGAGGCCCGGCAGGCCGGCTACAAGGACGGTTACCGCGACGGGCTGGTCGCACTCGATGGTTTCAAGCAGAGCTATGCCACCCAGGTCACGGCCCAGGTGGCCGCCGTGGTGGCAGCCTTCCAGGCCCAGCTCGACGCGATCGAGCAACAGCTCGCCCAGGGCCTGTCGAAGGTGGCCGTGGAGATTGCTCGCCAGGCGGTGCGCAGTGAGCTGAGCACCCGGCCGCAGCTGATCGAGGCGGTGGCCCAGGAGGCCCTCAATGCCCTGGTGCATTCGGCCCGTCACATCCGCGTGCGCCTGCATCCCGAGGACCATGAGTTCCTCACCCAGCAAGGCCAGCTCGACCTGGACAGCCGCGGAGCGCGGCTGCTCAGCGACCCGAGCATCCGCCGGGGAGGATGCATCGTCGAATCGGACATCGGTCTCATCGACGCCACCGTGGAGACCCGCTGGCGCCGGGCCGCCGCCGCCTTGGGCCACGACAGCCCCTGGCAACCCGACGACACTTCTGAGCGCCGGGAGGACAAGGCATGAGCGGCCCAGACAGCGCTGCCGTCAAACTGGGGGCGTGGCACCAGTACCTCGAGGACTTGCGGGCCTTCGCCGCCGCGCCGCTGGGCCTGGAGGCCCAGGGCACCCTGGTCAAGGTGGCCGGTCTCGTGCTCGAAGCCGCCGGCATCCGGGTGCCCGTGGGCTCGGTATGCGAGGTTCGCATGGACGGCCAGCCTCCGGTGCAGGCCGAGGTGGTGGGCTTCGCCGGCGACCGCGCCTACCTGATGCCCACGGGCGAAGTCCACGGCCTGGCCAGCGGGGCCCGCGTCGTGCCGCTGGCCAGCCCAATCACGCCACCGAGGCTCGGTCAGGTCAGCCACCCCTGGCGCCGCAGCGAAGACCGCAGCCTGCACCTGCCCATGGGTGACGGGCTGCTCGGCCGGGTGGTCGACCCGCATGGCCGGCCGATGGACCGCAACGGGCCCATCGCCGAGGTGCACAACGAACCCCTGGTGCGCCGTCCCATCAACGCGATGGACCGCGACCCCGTGCGCGAGCCGTTGGACACCGGGGTGCGTGCGATCAACGCCTTGCTGACGGTGGGCCGCGGCCAGCGCATCGGCCTGTTCGCCGGCTCCGGCGTCGGCAAGTCGGTGCTGCTGGGCATGATGGCGCGCTACACCCGTGCCGACGTCATCGTCGTGGGCCTCATCGGTGAACGCGGCCGCGAGGTCAAGGAGTTCATCGAGGACATCCTCGGCGAAGAAGGCCTGGCCCGTTCGGTCGTGGTGGCCGCACCGGCCGATGCACCGCCGCTGATGCGCATGCAAGGCGCCACCTACGCCACCGCGATCGCCGAACACTTCCGAGACCGCGGCCGGCACGTCCTGCTGCTGATGGACTCACTCACCCGCTACGCGATGGCCCAGCGCGAGATCGCCCTGGCCATCGGAGAGCCCCCCGCCACCAAAGGCTACCCACCGAGCTGCTTTGCCAAGCTGCCGCAGCTCGTGGAGCGCAGCGGCAACGGGCTCAACGGCATGGGCTCGATCACAGCCTTCTATACCGTGCTCAGCGAGGGCGACGATCAGCAAGACCCGATCGCCGACGCCGCCCGGGCCATCCTCGACGGGCACATCGTGCTCACCCGCGAGCTGGCCGAATCCGGCCACTACCCCGCCATCGACGTGGAAAAGTCCGCCTCGCGCGTGATGCACAACGTCGTGAGCCCCGACCACCTCGAGGCCGCCCGCCGCCTGCGCCAGATGCTCGCCCGCTACAACCGCAGCCGCGATCTGCTGCAACTGGGCGCCTACGTGCCCGGGCAGGACACCGAGCTGGATGCAGCCGTCCAGGCCTGGCCGGCCATCCGCGCCCTGCTGCAGCAGGACATGCACGAGGGCGCCACTCTGGCCGACAGCGTGCGCCGGATGATGGACTGCCTTCCCCCTCGCTGATCGCCCGCCTTGCGCACAGGACCCGCCATGCACCCTAAGCTCCACCCCTTGAACCTGGCCCTCGAAGTGGCCGAGAAGGACTGCGAACAGGCCCGTCAGACCGTGCTGCGCCTGCAGCACCAGGTGGACGCCGCCCGCGCGCAGGCCCGCCAGCTCGATGACTACCGGCGCGACTACCAGCAGCGCTGGGGCGAACGCTTTCGCATCGAAGGCACGGTGCCGATCATGCAGTGCTACCAGAGCTTCATGGCGCGCCTGGACCAGGCCGGCACCCAGCAGCAGGCGGCTGTGCAACGCCTGCAGCGCCACCTCGACCAAGCCCTGCAAGTGCTGCGCGAACGTGAGACGCGCGCCGCATCCATCCGCAAGCTGATCGAGCGACGCCAAGGCGAGCTGGCGCTGGCCCTTCAGCGCCAGGAGCAAAAGCTCACCGACGAACAGGCCTCGCGCATGGCCTGGTCCCGCCGCCCCGCCGGCCCCGGCGACCTGGCCTTGGCTTGAGAGACCTCGCATGTCCGTCACCGCCCTGCCCTTTGCGCTGACGCCCTCCCCGGGCGGCGTCGGCGCCACCCCACCCGTTCGCACCGGCCATGCCCGCACTGAAGCGGCCACGGCCAGCTTCGGACACTGGCTGCAACGTGCACAACCCAGCCCCTCACCGACACGCACTGGGCCGCAGACAGCCCCCCAGACCTCGCCCCCACCATGCAGGCCGCCAGCGCAGCGGCCAGACGCGAACGAGCCCAGCCCGCCACCGCCGGTCCCCGCTTCGAGCGCTGATGCCGAAGGCCAAACCGAGGCCCCTTGCGAACCGAGCGAGCGCGACGAACCCACAGCCGCCGGCGAGCCGTCCATCGCCTGGTGGTGGCGTCCGCCTGAGCCTGAAGCACCCGCCACCGTCGCACAAAGCGACGAAGGGCCCGTCGGCACCGATGACACCGGCTTGGAAACGGTGGAATCGCTGGGCTCGACGGCCAAGTCTGGCACCCACCGTCAGGCCCAGCAGTCCGACGCTTCTCGGTTCGAACCGGCGGCGCACACGCCTGCGGCCGCCTCTCCTGACGAACTCGGTCAGCCGCTGCTGGACACGCAGCCTCCCACCGATGACTGGGCCGCCGCGTCGATGAGGGCCACAGCGTTCCACAGCACGCCGCTTGCCGAAAGCCCAGCCAGCCCCCCGATACCCTGGGTCAGCGCGGCGACATCGGCCGCGCCCACGATGGCAGCCCACACAAGCGCCGGTGTGGCCACGCCGAGCACCGCGGTGCCCACGCCCGTGTACGACCCGGACTTCCCGCAAGCCCTGGCCCAGCACATCACCGTGCTCGTCCGCCAAGGCATCCAGGAAGCCCAGCTCCAACTCAACCCGGCAGATATGGGCATGGTAAGCGTGCACATCGCCGTCGCCGGCCAGCAAGCCCAGGTTGAATTCGCCGCCAGCGCCAGCGCCACCCGCGCCGCCCTGGAAGCCAGTTTCTCCCACCTGGCTGCGGCCTTGCATGAGGCCGGCCTCACCCTCACCGGCGGCGGCGTGTCCCGCGATACCCTGCCGCGCCGCCAAGCCCAAAGCGCGCAGCCCGTGCCCGGCGTCGACCGCAGCAACGACACGCCGCCGCCCACCGCCGCCTTGCGAACCCACATCGCGTCTGCGGCGGGCCGGCTGGATCTGTATGTCTGAGCATCCCGAGGCCAGAACCGGGGAAAGCGCACGCCAAACCCGAATTTCCCCCCCTATTCCTGGTTTCGCCCCGCGCATCGCGCCGAATAATCGGAGCCACATCCGCCAGACCACCTCGGTGACCCGAACCCCGTTTCGAAGGAACACACCATGTCCGCTGCCGCAGCCACCGATGCCGCCCCGGCCAAAGGGGGCAAAAAGCTCATACTGTTCGTCGTCATTGGCGTGGTCGTGCTGGCGCTGGCTGCCGTGGCGGCCGTGCTCCTGCTCAAGAAAAACAACGCCGAAGACGACGAGGAGGCCTTGGATGAGCGGCCTGCAGCCACGCAAAGCGCCAAGAAGAAAAAGGCCGCCGTCGTTCCCACCTTCTTACCGCTGGACACCTTCACCGTCAACCTGGCCGATCGTCCGGCAGAACGCTACGCCCAGGTCGGCGTCACGCTCGAAGTCGAATCTCCCGAAGTAGTTGAACAGCTCAAAGCCTTCATGCCGGCCATCCGCAGCAACATCCTGATGCTGCTGTCGCAGAAAACCTCCACGGAGCTGCACGATCGCGCCGGCAAAGAGCAACTGGCCATGGAAATCATGCGCGAAGCAGTCAAACCGCTGGGCATCGATCTGGAAGACGAAGCAAGCGAGGCCAACAACGGCAAGAACCGCAAGCGAGCGGCCGTTCACAACCCGATCCTGGCCGTGCATTTTTCCAACTTCATTATTCAGTGAGCCCCCGGCTGCCCGCAGTGCGCATGGAGATGCCCCGATGAACCAGCAGATCCTGTCGCAAGACGAGGTCGATGCCCTGCTGCAGGGCATCACCGGCGAGAGCCAGAAGCTGGAGGAAGAGGAGGTTCCGGCCGGTGGCATCCGCGACTACGACATCGCCAGCCAGGAACGCATCGTGCGTGGGCGCATGCCCACGATGGAGATCATCAACGAGCGTTTCGCACGCAACATCCGCATCGGCCTGTTCAACCTGATCCGCAAAAGCCCCGAAGTGTCCGTCGGGGCCATCAAGGTGCAGAAGTACAGCGCCTTCCTGCGCGAGATCGTCGTGCCCACCAACTTCAACATCGTGTCGGTCAAGCCCCTGCGCGGCTCGGGCCTGGTGGTGTGCGACCCCACGCTGGTGTTCGCCGTGATCGACTCGCTCTTCGGCGGCAATGGAAAGTTCCACACCCGCATCGAGGGCCGCGACTTCTCACCCACCGAGCAACGCATCATCAACCGTCTGGTCGAGGTCATCCGCGAGGAGTACAAGAAGGCCTGGCAGGGCATCTACCCGCTGGATCTCGAATACCAGCGCTCGGAGATGCAGCCCCAATTCGCCAACGTCGCCACGCCCAGCGAGATCGTCGTCACCACCTCGTTCACACTGGAGATCGGCGACACCACCGGCACGGTGCACTTCTGCATCCCCTACGCCACGCTGGAGCCCATCCGCGACATCCTGTACTCCACCGTGCAGGGCGATTCGGCCGAACCTGACCGCCGGTGGGTCAAGCTGCTCACCCACCAGATCCAGGCCGCCGAGGTCGAGCTCGTCGCCGAGCTGGGCACCGCCCCGGCCACCGTGGAGCAGCTCCTGTCGCTCAAGCCCGGCGACTTCCTGGAACTCGACCTGGCCCCGGCCATCGAGGCCAAGGTCGACGGTGTGCCCGTCTTCGAATGCCAATACGGCACCTCCAACGGCAAATACGCCATCCGCATCGAGAAACTGTTGACCGGCCAGGACTTCGGCTGGTTGGGAGAACCCCATCATGTCACTTGAGAATCAGCAGACCACCGACGAACAGGATGCGATGGCCGCGGAATGGGAGGCGGCCCTGGCCCAACAAAAGGGCTCGGGGGGTGCGGCCGACGAACTGATGGCCACGCCCGCCGAGCAGGTGGCGCCGGCGTCGTTCACGAACTTCACGCCCACCACCTCGAACGCTGCGGGCAATGACATCAACATGATCCTGGACATCCCGGTGCAGCTCACCGTGGAACTGGGACGCACCCGCATCCCGATCAAGCACATCCTGCAGCTCGCCCAGGGCTCGGTGATCGAACTCGACGCCCTGGCCGGCGAACCGATGGACGTGCTGGTCAACGGCTACCTCATCGCCCAGGGCGAGGTGGTCGTCGTCAACGACAAGTTCGGCATCCGCCTGACCGACATCGTCACGCCGTCGGAGCGCATGCGCCGCCTCAGTCGCGGCATGTGAGGCCGAGGAGCCCCGTGACGCAGTGCACGAGCCGCTGAGCAAAGCCAAGAGCAAGGGGCCATCGGCCCCTTTCTTTTTGGCTTCTGAGGCGAACCGGGCTGCCGACAATGGCTAACCACGGTCCACTGTCGGTGCTGTCCATGCCCTCTGCCGGCTCCTTCCTCGTCTGGTTCATCCTCATTGTCGCGGCCATCCCGCTGACGCTGTGGCTCCTCAAGCGCAGCCCCGTGGGTGCACTGGGCGGCGTGCAGACCACCCGCATCATCTCCAGCACCTCCGTGGGCCCCGCCCAACGGCTGGTGACGGTCGAGGTCGGCCAGGGCGAGTCGCGCCGCTGGCTGGTGCTGGGCGTCACTGCCCAGAGCATCCAGACCCTGCACAGCCTGCCCGCGCATGACCTGCCGGCCGCAGCGCCGGCGCCCCAGGCCCCGACATTTGCCACCTTGTTCCACAAGGCGCGCAAGGATCGCTGATGCAGCCCGAACCCTCCCCCGCCCTGCGCCGACTCGCATCTCTCGGGATGCTCGCGGTCCTGTCGCTGGTATCGGCCTTTCCTGAAGCCGCTTTAGCCCAGGTTGCCCCCGGCGTGAGCGGCGGCTCGCTGCCGCTGGTGATCGGCCAGGGCCCTGGCGGCACCAGCTACTCGGTGCCGATCCAGACCCTGCTCTTCTTCACCGCCCTGAGCTTCATCCCGGCCGCGCTGCTGCTGATGACGAGCTTCACCCGCATCGTCATCGTGCTGAGCCTGCTGCGCCAGGCCCTGGGCACCCAGTCGGCGCCGCCCAACCAGGTCATCATCGGCCTGTCGCTGTTCCTCACGTTCTTCGTGATGGGCCCCACCATCGACCGCGTCTACACCGACGCCTACCAGCCCTACTCGGCCCAGCAGATCGACTTCAACACCGCCTTGCAGCGCGCCGAGGTGCCGGTGCGCGAATTCATGCTCAAGCAAACGCGCGAATCCGACTTTGCGCTCTTTGCCAAGCTGGCCAAGCTCGACCCCTCGGTGACGGCCCAGGACGCTCCCTTTCGCGTGCTCGTGCCGGCCTTCGTCACCAGCGAGCTCAAGAGCGCCTTCCAGATCGGCTTCATGATCTTCATTCCCTTTCTGATCATCGACATGATCGTCGCCAGCGTGCTGATGAGCCTGGGCATGATGATGCTTTCGCCCGTGCTGGTGGCCCTGCCGTTCAAGCTGATGCTCTTCGTGCTGGCCGATGGATGGAACCTGCTGCTCGGTTCTCTCGCGGCCAGCTTCGTGACCTGAACGACACGACACCCCCATGGATGCCACCCACGTCTTCACCCTCGGCCAGCAGGCGCTGTACATCCTGCTGATGCTCTCCGCGCCCCTGCTGCTGACCGTGCTGGCCATCGGCCTGGTGGTCAGCATCATCCAGGCGGCCACCCAGATCCACGAGGCCACGCTGTCCTTCGTGCCCAAGCTGGTGGGGGCAGTGATCGTGCTGGGGGTCGCCGGCCCATGGATGATGACCACGCTGGTCGAGTTCATCCAGCGCACGCTCACCGGCATTCCCGGCATGGTGCAGTGAGCCGCCCCGGCCTGCACCATGCTGACCTTCACCGATGCCCAGCTCAGCGCCTGGCTCTCGCCGGTGCTGTGGCCCTTCTTCCGCGCGCTGGCGCTGTTCATGACCGTGCCGGTGTTCTCGCAGCGCTCCGTGCCCGCGCGCGTGAAGATCGCGCTGGCCTTCTTCGTGGCACTGGCAGCCCAGGCCTCGATGCCGCAGGTGGCCCCGATCCCGCTGGATGCCCCTGAAGCCCTGCTGGTGCTGGTTCAGCAGCTCCTGATCGGCGCGACCATCGGATTCGCCGTACGTCTGATCTTCGCGGGCGTCGAGTATGCGGGCGAGTTGATCGGCTTGCAGATGGGGCTGGGCTTCGCCGCCTTCTTCGACCCCGCCCAGGGCGGCGCGGCCAACGCAGTGAGCCGCTTCTTCGGCGCCACCACCGCCTTGCTCTTCGTGGTCATCAACGGGCATCTCATCCTGGTGGCCGCCGTGGTCCAGAGCTTCCAGGCTTTCCCCGTGGGCCCCGAGCCGATGGCCTTCGTGCGCATGCTGCAGGTCCACACCTGGGGGGCCGAAGTGTTCAAGCTCGGCCTGTGGATCGCCCTGCCCCTCATGGCCATGCTGCTGTTCGTCAACCTGGTGCTGGGTGTGATCTCGCGCGTGGCCCAGCAGATGAACATCTTCGCCATCGGCTTTCCCATCACCGTGTCGGTGGGGCTCGTCGGCTTGTTGCTGACCCTGCCTTGGATGCGCCAACCCTTCGAATCGGCTTTGATGGCCGCCCTGGGCCGGTTTTAGCCCCCGTTTGCAACTCAAGGCCGCCCGCAGCCGGCCGATATCCGTCAAGCCCCTTTTTGCAGGAGGAGTGGCTTTGATCGAGTTCTGGACGGCTCAAAGCGGCAATGCTCCCGTCGCGCCGGTGTACTACAACGCGTGGCTGGTCGGCCTGTCGGTGGTCATCGCGACGCTGGGCGGCATTGCGTCCATGCAAATGGTGGGTATCGCAAGGCACCCGGAAAAATTCGGCCCGCGGCTGAGCGCGACGGCGCGCTGGGTCTCGGCCATCGTGCTGGGCGGCAGCGTGTGGTGCATGCACTTCATCGGCATGCTGGCCACGGACATCTGCCAACCCGTGCGGTTCGACCCTTGGGTGACGGCAGGCTCCGTCGTGCCATCTGTCATCGCGTCGGCCATCGGCCTGCGGGTGTTCATCGATCGATGGAATCGACCGCTGGCCATCGTCGGCGCCGGCCTGTGCCTGGGCGCTGGCATCGGCGCCATGCACTACACCGGCATGAGCGCCATGCGCATGCAAAGCAGCTTGGCCTATGACCCGCTGCTGTTCGTCGCCTCGCTCGTCGTGGCCGTCACGTTAGCCATAGGCGCGCTGGCGTGCCGCCAGCTCCTGAGCAACCACACCCGCTGGCCACGCTGGCTGATCGTGGGAAGCAGTGGCGCGATCCTGGGGCTGGCCATCAGCGGCATGCACTACATGGCCATGGCCTCGGCCGTCTTCGTCGGGCCGCTGGACACGCCCTTCTTACGGGGAAGCGGCCGTCATCTGGAACTGGCCTCGATCATCGCGTCCATCGCCGTGGCGATCTTCGGCTGCGCCTGGGGGGTGGTCGGCATCGCCACCTACCAGCACCTGGCCCGACGCTTCAAAGAGCGCGGCAGTTTGCTTCAAGACATCCTGGACCACATTCCCAGCGGCATCATTCGCTTGAGCATCATGGGCAATGAGTACCACAGAGTGCTCGCCTCGACATCCTTGGAGCATTTGCTTGGTCGCAGCGCTCAAGCCTACCAAGCCGGCCAGTGGTCCTTGTTCGACGCCATCGGTGCCCACGACGTCGAAGCCGCCCATGAACTGCTGCGCGCCGCCATCGAGCAGGGCCAAACGAAAAGCGCCACGATCCAGATGCTCACCGCTGAGGGCCAACGCCGATGGGTCGACGTGCGGGTGCATGCGCGAAAAGTCCGGCCAGACCATACCGTGGTGGATTTGTATCTGACCGATATCACCGCGCAACACCTCAGCCGCCGGGAACAAGCCGAGCTGGTACAAGCCATCGACCAGTTGATCGGCCGTGCACTGTTGAGCACCGATGGTTATTTTCTCGACGTCAACCCGCCGCTGTCCGCCAGTTTGGGTTACAACCCCACAGAGCTCCTTGGCCAGCACCACCGTCTCATTTGGCATGAAAGCCAAGACGGCGAAAGCATGCGTCAGTTCTGGGAGGATCTTCGTCACGGGCAGGCACGCAGCGGCGAGTTCGTACGGCGGGCCAAAGACGGCAGCGCCCGACATTTGGTGGGCTGGTACCAGCCGCTGATCGACCCGGCAAGCTCACAAGTGCGGGCGATTCTCAAGCTGGCCATTGACCGCACCGAACGCGCACGATACCTGCAAGAGCTGGTGCAGAAAGAGGCGCAATTGCGACAGGCCATGGAAAGTCGCAGCGCATTCTTCGCCAACGTCAGCCACGAGATCCGCACGCCGATGAACGCCATCGTCGGATACGCGCGCTTGCTCGCCGAAACGCTTGCGCCTGGTCCAGCCCAGCAACAAGCCCAGGCCATCGTCGATGCCTCTGGCAGTTTGTTGCGCATCCTGAACGATCTGCTCGATGCCGCCAAACTCGAGCGGGGCGAGTTTTCCATCGTCGAAGCCCCCTTTGGCATCCATGCGCTGGCGCATGGATTGATCTCGCAGTTTGGAGCGATCGCCGGCGCCAAAGGGCTGGATCTGAGACTGCACATTGAAGAACACCTGCCCACCCGTTGGTTGGGCGATGCCGACCGCATCCGGCAAATGCTGGCCAATCTGCTGGGCAATGCCATCAAATTCACACAGGCCGGGCACGTCAGCCTGAGCATCGGGCTGCACGAGGGCGCACTGCTGCTGCAAGTGGACGACAGCGGCATCGGCATTGCGGCCGATCGACAGCAGGCCATCTTCGAACCCTTCGTGCAGGCCGACAGCGGCACCTCACGGCGATACGGCGGCACCGGGCTGGGCATGAGCATCGTCAAAGGGCTTTGCGAGCGCATGGGTGGCCGCATCGAATTGCACAGCCAGCCCGGACAAGGCACCACGGTGCGCCTTCACCTGCCTTTGACCCCATTGCCCGAAGAAGACCCCGGCAACTATTCCTCGAGCAGGTCATCCGAAGCCCAACGGCCGATCCTCCCCCGCTTGCGGCTGCTGTGCGTAGACGATGTCGCACAGAACCGGGACTTGTTGCAGACCCTGCTTGCGCGCAGCGGCCACACGGCGTGCATCGTGGCCAGCGGCCAGGAGCTGCTGGCCCGGTATCGCCAAGACCCCGGCGCGTGGGATGCCGTCTTGCTCGACTTGCAAATGCCCGAGCTCGACGGGTTCGACACCTGCCGGCTGCTCAGAGACTTTGAGTGCGAGCAGGGATTGCCTGCCATCACCGTGTTGGCCTTGTCGGCCAGCGTCATGGACAACGACCGCCGCAAAGCCCAGGCCAGCGGGATGAACGGCTTTCTCGAAAAGCCCATCAATGTGGACGCCTTGCACGAGGCGCTCGCACGCGTCGCCCACGCGCCGCTTGACAGGCCCACAGCCGCGCAAGGTGACGATGCCTCCTCCCCCCCGCCGGCGGTGGTTGACGAGCGGCGGGGAACGTCGCTGTGGGGGCAGGACTGGCGGCCTCAGGTGCGCCGCTGGGTTCGCCAAACCGAAGCCGAATGGCCGCAGCGGCAGCACTGGGGACATGCGCAGTGGCATCGCATCGCCGGCGTGGCCGCCAATTTGGCACTGCCAGCCCTGACGCTAGCCGCCCGCCAGGCCGAACGAAGCGCCGCCCAGGGGCACGATGTCGATCTGACGCTGATCGACCACGCCTGGGACGAACTGCGCACATGGTTACAGCGGCACGATCCACTTGCCCCCGAGCCGGCCGCGCAGACACCCAGCGGGCCGGTGGTCTCCACTGAAGACGCTCCACGCTGGATCGACCGCTTGGAAAAAGCCTTGCAAAGGGGTCAAATCGACGACGATGCCCTCGAGGCGCTGTGCGCCCTCGGCAGCGGCCATGCCCATGCGCTGCGCCAAGCCTGTGAAACGTTTGACTTCGATGCTGCGCTGCAAACGCTGACCGATTGGCGCAGTGCTCTGGAGCCGAAGGAGGCCCGATCATGATGATGTCCGACCTGCCGATGCATGCGCACCCAGCCGCAGACGTGGACTGGTCCGCATGGCAGCCGCAATCGCCCTTGCTCTTGGTCGACGACGAACCGGCCAATCTTCAACTGCTCAAGCGGGTGTTGGGCGATCAGTATCCCTTGTCGTTCGCTCGCAATGGACCGCAGGCCCTGCAGTTGGCGCGAACGGCTCGTCCGCGACTGATCGTGCTCGATGTGATGATGCCGGGCATGAGCGGCCATGAAGTCCTGATCGAACTCAAGCGCGATCCTTCGACGGCCCACATCCCTGTTCTGTTCTGCACGGCTTTGGGTCAGGACGAAGACGAAGCTTACGGCTTGTCTTTGGGCGCGGTGGACTATGTCACCAAGCCGATCTCACCAGCGGTGTTGCGCTGCCGCATCGCGACTCATTTGGCCTTGGTGCAACGCGAAGAGTTGGAGCAAACCCGATTGGCCGTCATCCACCGTTTGGGGCGGGCGGCCGAGTTCAAAGACAACGAAACCGGCCGACACGTATTGCGCATGGCCCGTTACAGCCGCCTGATCGCCCAGGCCTTGGGCGCGCCACCTCGCTACTGTGAGCTGCTGGAAGCGGCCGCACCCATGCACGACATTGGCAAGATCGGCATCCCCGACCAGATCTTGCTGAAACCCGGCAAGCTCGATGAACGCGAGTGGGCGGTGATGAGACAACACCCCCAAATGGGTGCAGACATTTTGGGCGACGATCCCAGCGATCTGATCCAAATGGCCAAGCGCATCGCCTTGGAGCATCACGAAAAATGGGATGGCTGCGGCTACCCCCGCGCGCTACGCGGCGACGCCATCAGCATCGAGGCTCGCATCGTGGCGGTGGCCGACGTTTTGGACGCCCTGACCAGTCAACGCCCCTACAAACCCGCTTGGCCCTGGGAAAAGGCCCTGCAATGGCTGCAAGAGCAAAGCGGAAAACACTTCTGGCCGCTGGCCATCGATGCCTTGCTGCGTCAGGAATCGGCGTGCCGTCAGATCGCCATCGAATGGGCCGACGCGCCGAGCGATACACCCTCCAGCCCAACCACTTGAGATCTTCGAGCCCCGCCGCAGCACCCGCTTGGGCGGTGCTCACACCAACCCATTGCGGATGGCGTAAACCGTCAGTTCCGAATTGTTGTTCAGGCCGAGCTTTTCGAGCACCCGCGCGCGGTACACGCTCACCGTCTTGGGGCTGAGCGTCAGTTCCTCGGCAATGTCGGACAGGCGCTTGCCCGAGGCGATCATCACCAGCGTTTGCAGCTCCCGGTCCGACAAACGCTCGTGTGGGGCCTCGGTCGTGGGGGCCGTGAGGCTCTCCACCAGCATCTGCGCCATCTCGGGCGTGACGTACTTGCGGCCCTGCGCCACCATGCGCACCGCCGCAACGAGCTGGGCCGGGTCGCCGCCCTTGTTCACGTACCCGTAAGCCCCGGCCTTCAAGGCACGGATGGCGTACTGGTCTTCGGGGTACATCGACACCACCAGCACCTTCACCGGCGAGCCCTCTTCCTTGAGCGCGTGCAGCACGTCCAGCCCGCTGCGTCCGGGCAGGTTGATGTCGAGAACCAGCACATCGCAGCCCTGGCGCCGCATCAGGGCACGCAACTCCCCGTAATCGCCCGCCTCGCCCACCACCTCGATGTCCGGGGCATCGGACAGGGTGTCTCGGATCCCCCGGCGGATCAGTGCGTGGTCGTCGCACAGGATCACTTGAATCACAGTTCCCCCCAGAAGGTCGGGTCTTCGCCCGAGCGTACATCATGCAGACGCGGCATGTCTTCCTCGTGCGCGCGGGCCGCCCCACCCCGCAGAGGCACCGACAGGATCAGCGTGGTGCCGTGCGGCCCGCTGCTGAGGTCGACCCAGCCCCCCACCGTGCCGGCCCGCTCGTGCAGCCCGCGGATTCCGAAGGAGCGGGCCTTGGCCAGGTCGGCGCGGCTCAGGCCCCGCCCATTGTCGCTGACCTCCAGGGAGAGCACGCCGGCGGCGATCGTCAGGTCGACGTTCACCCGCGTGGCCTGGGCGTGCTTGGCCACATTGGTCAGCGCCTCCTGCGCGGTGCGGTAGGCCACCAACGGCACGCCGGCCGGCAGGCGTGGCTGCTCCTGGCTCGAACGGAAACGCGTCTCAATCCCGGTACGCTTCTCGAACGTGGCCGTCATCCACTGCAGCGCGGCCACCAGGCCCTGCTCCAGGATGGCCGGGCGCAGGTTGTGCATGATGCGCTTGCTGGACTCCAGCGCCTGGCTCACCGTCTCCAGGGCCTCATGGGCGCGTTGCACGATGGCCGGCTCCTGGGCATGGCGGGCGATCCAGGCCAGGTCGAACTTGAGTGCGGTCAAGGAACCGCCCACGTCGTCGTGGATTTCACGGGCGATGGCCGCGCGCTCTCGCTCCACGCTGGTTTGCAGATGCTGGGCCAGTTCGCGCAAGCGCTCCTGAGACTGCGCCAGCGCCGCGTCCGCCTGGCGCTTGTCGCGCAGGGCCTGGTGCGCTTCGATGGCATGCAGCATGGCCGGCACCAGCCGCGCGAGGTTGTTCTTGAGCAGATAGTCGGCCGCGCCGTTGCGCATGGCCTGCACCGCCGTGTCCTCGCCAATCTCGCCCGAAACGATGATGAACGGTGTCAAATCATCACGGGCTTTGAGCATTTCCAGCGCCACCAGTCCCGAAAAGCCTGGCAGGCTGTAGTCCGACAGAATCACATCCCAGCACGGTGGCGCCCCCTCGCACAACGCCGCCTCGAACTGCGCGGCCGTCTCCACGCGGCGCGCCTGCACCGTCAAGCCGGCGCGTTGCATCTGAATCAGCATGAGCTCGTGATCCAGCTGCGAGTCCTCGATGTGCAGAACCCGGATCAAGCGCGGAATTTCCAAGGTGGGCATGTGAGAAGTTTTCCCGCTCGAGACCTACAGTGGACCACTGGGCGGCCGAAAAAGCACACAGGTCCGGACCGCCAGGTCCGCGCTCAAGTCGTGCAATGGACTGCCGAAAATTTTAGCGCCGGCCCTCATGAATGCCATCACGCCTCGTCCAAGCCATGGAGACCCCATGCTGATGAACCCACCGCCCAGCTCCGAATCGAGCCCCGCCCTACCCCTGCTGGTGGCCGCCGACTTGCAGGACCATCTGATGACGGCCACCAACGACTTGGAGCGTCTACAGGGTCTGCTGGCCGACGCCTGCGACAACCTCATGCTGCGTTTCTCGACCGCCGTACAGCAGATGGAAGGGCTCATGCACGCCGCCAGCGACCATCGCATCCAAACGAGCGAGCTGGCTCCCGTGCTGCAAAACCTGGGCGCGGCCGTCACGGCGCTGCAGTTCCAGGACATGGCCTCCCAGCTGATCGCCCACACCAACCGCCGTCTGCGCAATTGCGCCGATCGCATCGCGCGCGAGTCCATGGGCGATGACGAAGACGGCCAAGCCGTCGTCGAGGAGCCCCCCCTTCGCCCCAACCCGGTCACCCAGTCCGAGATGGACGCGGGCTCGATCGAACTGTTCTGATTCCTGATTCCGAGCTCAAGTTTTCGCCCCAGGCACCGATACCCAGCCAGACATCCCGGAGAGAAAGCCATGCATTCCATCCTTGCGGTAGACGATTCCGCCTCCATGCGCCAAATGGTCGCCTTCACTCTGAAGAACGCCGGCTACCACGTGGTGGAGGCCGTCGATGGCCAGGATGCCTATGAAAAGGCCGGCAGCCGCAGCTTCGACCTGGTGCTCACCGACCAGAACATGCCGCGCATGGATGGCATCAGCCTGACGCGCAAGCTGCGGGAAAACCCCCAGTTCAAGAGCACGCCGATCCTGATTCTGACCACCGAGTCGAGCGATCAGATGAAGCAAGCGGGCCGCGCTGCCGGGGCCACGGGTTGGCTGGTCAAACCCTTCGACCCGAACAAGCTGATCGAAGTGATCCAGAAAGTGATCAAGTAAATCAGCCGCGCGCCCATTCGGGCCCCCCGTTCACCCAACCGACCGCATCAGGAGTACGCCGTGGGCGAAATGACTTCCGAAGGCTCCCAACTGAGCGCCGGCTTCGATCTGAGCCAGTTCTACCAGGTCTTCTTCGAAGAAGCCGCCGAGAACCTCGAACGCATGGAGCAGCTCCTGCTCGACCTGGACATCGAGGCGGCCGACGACGAGGAACTCAATGCCATCTTCCGCTGCGCCCATTCGATCAAAGGCGGCGCGGCCACCTTCGGCTTTTCCGACGTGGCCGAACTGACCCACCAGATGGAGACGCTGCTGGACAAGCTGCGCCGCCACGAACTGCAACCGACTGCAGCCATGGTCGATGTGCTGCTGGCCTCGGGCGACGCCCTCAAAGCGCAGATCGCCCGGCATCAGACCGGTGCCGGCGACGAAGTCGACACCACCGAGCTGTTGTTCAACATCCGGGCCATGGCCGCCGGCGAAGCCCCGCCGGTGCCCGTGGTCACGGCCCCGGCCGTTGCTGTGATGCCCGCCGTGACCGCTGCGCCGGCGCCGGCCCGCGCCCCCACAGATGGCGAGCGCACACTGGAGCTGCGCGTGGGCCCCTTGCCCGACCCTTCGGTGGCCGACAACCTGGTCGAGCTCTTCAAGGAAATCACCGACCTGGGTCACATCGAAGCCCTGGACGGCGGGGTCGCGCAAGAGGGGGTGCGGCGCTTCAAAGTCGTCACCCGCAGCGCCGAATCCGAGCTGTTGGATTTGTTCACGTTCCACGTCTCGAAAGAGCATGTGCGCTTTGTCCCCCTGAGCGAAGCGGCCAAGCCAGCGGCCACCCAGCCGCCGGCGGCGAGCGCATCGGCCGACCCCGGATACGGATTCTTCGACGACGCGCCCGGGGCGGAGAAGAACGAGGAGGGGGGGGGGAGGACCTGGTGGAAGTTGTTTTTAAAAAAAAAAGGGGAACCCCTCGCCAAACCCCAAACA
>NZ_JBKBVU010000254.1:0-3659 GCF_046289365.1 Caldimonas sp.
GGGGGGTGGGATTTTTGGTGGGGGGAAAAAAAACACAACCTTCCCCTCCTTGTCCTTTGCGCCTCCCCGGGCCGCGTTCAGGGTACCCAGGGTGTTGTTGCGCAGCGCCGCCCAGGCGTTGTGCTCCTCGGTGAGCGGCACGTGCTTGTACGCGGCGGCATGGAAGACAAGCTGCGGCCGCCAGGCCAGGCAGCAGCGGCGCAACTGGGCGGCATCGCGCACGTCGCCCAGCAGGCGCACCAGCGGGATGTGCGGGAAGCGCCGGCCGAGTTCCTGCTCGATGGTGTAGAGGGCATATTCACTGTGCTCGAACAGCACCAGGCGCGCCGGACCGTAGTGGGCGATGCGCCGGCACAGCTCGGACCCGATGCTGCCGCCCGCGCCGGTGACGAGCACCGTGGCCCCGGACAGCGCCTCGGCGATGCCGGCCTCGTCGAGCTGCACGGGCTCGCGGCCCAGCAGGTCCTCGGGTTCGATCTCGCGCACCCGGCCCACTTGCGAGCCTTCGATGAGCTCCTGCATGGTCGGCACGGTGAGCACCGGCAGGCCGCTGCGGCTGGCCAGTTCGATCACGCGGCGGCGCTGCGGCAGGCGCAGCGAGGGCATGGCTACGATGAGGTGGGTGGCGCCCAGGCGGGCGGCATGGTCGCTCAGGCGGGCCAGGGGGCCGAGCACCGGCACACCGCCCAGGCGGGCGCCCTGCTTGGCCGGATCGTCGTCGAGCAGGCCCAGCACCACATAGCCCTGGTGCTGGATGCCCGCCAGCAGCATTCGCGCGGCCTGGCCGGCGCCCAGCACCAGCGCACGGCGCGGCGCCTGGCCGCCCAGCGACAGGCGCTCGCGCAGGTGCTCGTAGAACATGCGGTAGGCGATGCGAGCGGCGATCAGGCCCATCAGCGTCACCAGGGGGTGCAGGGCCAGCACTGAGCGCGGGATCTTGCTCCAGCCGGCCATCAGCACGACCACCGCCGCCACGAGGCCGGCACCCGCACAGGCCCAGGCCAGGCGGCGCACCTCGGCAAAGCCGGCGAAACGCCACATCGCCTGGGGCACACGCATGAGCACGAGGGCCACCAGGTACAGGCCGATCACGCCGGCCATCACCCAGGCGTCGTAGTCGGCGCGGGCGCTGATCCAGCGCTCGAAGCCCAGGCGGAAGAGGTAGGTGAGGTTCCAGGCTGCGGCGATCACGGCGGCATCGATCAGCAGGGACAGGCCCTGCCGCCAGGGCCGCACACGCGCGAGGCCCCGTTCGATGGCGAGCCACAGGCGGGTGTCCATGCTCAGCGCCCCGCCATCAGGGTGCACAAGGTGCGCCACAGCACGCGCAGGTCCTGGGTGAGCGAGGCGTGGTCCACGTAGTGCTCGGCCTGGCGCAGCTTGGCCGGCAGGATCTCCTCGATGTAGGTGCGTTCGGGGTCGCTGGAGCGGCCCAGGCGCTCGCTTTCGTCGAGGTGGGCAAGCGAAGCCGGGTCGGTCAGGCCGGGGCGCACCGACAGGAGCTTGTCGCGCAGGTGCTCGGGGTAGTGCGCCACGTAGCTCGGCACCTCGGGCCGCGGGCCCACCAGGCTCATCTCGCCGCGCAGCACGTCGAACAACTGGGGCAGCTCATCGAGCCTGTGGCGGCGCAGGAAGCGGCCGGCGCGGGTGATGCGCTCGTCCTGGCCCACAGTGAGCGGGAGACCGGCCTGGGCCGCGTCGTGCACCATGGTGCGGAACTTGTGGATGCGAAAGAGCCGCCCGCCGCGGCCCACGCGCTCCTGGCGGAAAAAGACGGGGCCGGGGGAATCCAGCTTGACCCACAGCGCCACGGCCAGCAGCAGCGGGGACAGCAGCACCAGGCCCAGCACGGCCGCGGTGAGGTCGAAAGCGCGCTTGAGCATGGCTCAGCCCTGCAAGGCCTTGCGCAACACCGCGGCCACACGATCGACGTCGACCTCGCGCATGCGGGTGTACAGCGGCAGGCTGAGCAGGGTCTCGAAGGCATGCTGGCTGTGCGGGAACTGTTCGGGGCGCAGCCCGTAGCGCTCGCGCCAGTAGGGGTGCAGATGCAGCGGGATGTAGTGCACGCTGCAGCCGATGCCCGCGGCGTAGAGCCGCTCGATCAGGGCATCGCGCCCGATGGGCGCCTCCTCGCGCAGGCGCAGCGCGTACAGATGCCAGGCATGACGTTCGCCGGCCGGGGCCCGCGGGGGCAGGATCACCGGCAGGCCCTCCAGCGCCGCATCGTAGCGCGCAGCCAGGGCCTGGCGGCGCTGCTGGAAGGCATCGGCGCGCTTGAGTTGGTGCAGGCCCAGCGCGGCGGCGATGTCGGTCAGGTTGTATTTGAAGCCGGGCGCGACGATTTCGTAATGCCAGCTCGGTCGTTTGGCGGTGAAGCGGTCGAAGGCGTCGCGGTCGATGCCGTGCAGGCGCATCACGCGGGCACGCTTGGCCAGCGCTTCGTCGCGCGTGACCAGCATGCCGCCTTCGCCGGTGGTGATGGTCTTGTTGGCGTAGAAGCTGAAGACCGTCGCGTCGCTGTCGAGCGTGCCCACCAGCCGGCCGCCGCTGGTGGTGGGCAGGGCGTGGGCGGCATCCTCGACGATCTTCAGGCCGTGACGGCGCGCGATGGCAGTGAGCGCGGGCATGTCGGCCGCCAGACCGGCATAGTGCACCGGGAGAAGGGCCTTGGTGCGCGGGGTGATCGCGGCTTGCACCGCGGCGGGGTCGAGGTTGAGCGTGGCCGGGTCGATGTCCACCAGCACCACGTCGGCCCCCAGGTAGCGCACCACCTCGGCGGTGGCGGTGAAGGTGTGGGTGGTGGTGATGACTTCGTCACCGGGGCCGATGCCCAGCGCTTCGAGGGCCAGATGCAGGCCGGCGGTGGCGGAGTTGACCGCGATGCAGTGCAGGCCGGGTTCACCGAGGTAGGCGGCGAAGGCCTCCTCGAAACGGCGCGCCTTGGGGCCGGTGGTGACCCAGCCCGAGCGCAGGGTGTCCACGACCTCGGCGATCTCGTCTTCGCCGATCTCGGGCAGGGCAAAGGGCAGGAAGGGCGTGTCAGCGGCGTTCATGCAGGTTTGGCAATCCAGGCCAGGACGTGGGTGCGCAGCCACGGCACCGCGTTGGCCACAGTGTAGGCACATGGGTGCAGCCGCACGAGGGCACGGGCCAGCGGCGGGGCCAGCGTGAGGCGGCGGGCGTCGATGCGGCCCAGGGGAAAGAGCGCGCGCACGCGGGCCAGCGGCACGCCGCGCACGTCCGGGTTGCGCGGGTTGTTGACGGTGAAGTCGTACCAGAGCACACCGCCGCCTGGGCGCACCCAGCGCCACATCGCATCGGCCAGCGCCTGCTGGGCGGCATCGTCCAGCAGGGAAGAAAACACGGTGGACTGCAGCACCACGTCCTGGCTGGCGGGCTCGATGGGAGCGGCGCTGGCGTCGCCCTCCAGGAGGCACAAGGCCGCCGGCAGGCGCTCGCGGGCCTGCGCGGCCCGCTCGGTCAGCAGCTCCAGCCCGGTGAGATGGGCCGGGGCGAAGCCCAGTTGCAGCGCGTCGAGCAGCAAGCCGCCGGTGCCGCAGCCCACCTCGACCAGGCGGCGCTGCGACAGGTCGTGCCAGCCCAGGCGCCGAAACAGCGCGGCCATGGCGCGTTGGCGCTCCTGCCAGGCGGCCAGC
>NZ_JBKBVU010000255.1:0-3651 GCF_046289365.1 Caldimonas sp.
CCACCGGCGGCCGGGGCCTGCCGGCACAGCAGGCCGCCGAGGCGGCGTTCCCCCTCGCACATTGACCCCGCCTACGGCGGCGGCCCGGTGCGGCGTTCGACCGCAGGCCTTGATGCGCGGCAAGCCCCGGGACGGGCCGATGGACCATCCGGCCCGCGCCGATGCACAATCGGGGCCATGGCAGAGAAAGTGATCCCGCTGGCCGATCACCGTGTCCGGGCCTCCGTGCCGCGGGTGCCGGACCAGTGGCGCTCGCCCGACGGGCCGCTCAGCGACCGCCTGGGCCGGCCCTTGCGCGACCTGCGCATCTCGGTGACGGACCGGTGCAACTTCCGGTGCAGCTACTGCATGCCCAAGGAAGTCTTCGACAAGCACTATCAGTTCCTGCCTCACAGCGCCCTGCTGAGCTTCGAGGAGATCACCCGGCTGGCCCGGCTGTTCGTCGCTCACGGCGTGCGCAAGATCCGGCTCACGGGGGGTGAGCCCCTGCTGCGCAAGGACCTCGAACGCCTGATCGAGATGCTCGCTGCCCTGCGCACGCCCGACGGCCAGCCCCTGGACCTGACGCTCACGACCAACGGCTCGGTCCTGGCGCGCAAGGCGCGGGCCCTGAAGGAGGCCGGCCTGCAGCGCGTGACCGTCAGCCTGGATGCGCTGGACGATGCGCTGTTTCGCCGCATGAACGATGTCGATTTCCCGGTGGCCGACGTGCTGGCAGGGCTGGAGGCCGCCCAGCAGGTCGGCCTGGGGCCGCTGAAGGTCAACATGGTGGTCAAGCGCGGCACCAACGACCACGAGATCGTCCCGATGGCCCGCCATTTCCGCGGCACCTCCATCGTGCTGCGCTTCATCGAGTTCATGGACGTGGGAGCGACCAACGGCTGGCGCATGGAGGAGGTGCTGCCCTCGGCCGAGGTGATCGAACGCTTGAGCGCCCACTTTCCGCTCGAACCCATCGACCCGAACTACCCCGGCGAGACCGCCGAGCGCTGGCGCTACCGCGACGGTGGCGGCGAGATCGGCGTGATCTCCAGCGTCACCCAGGCCTTCTGCCGCGACTGCAACCGCGCCCGCCTGTCCACCGAGGGCAAGCTGTTCCTGTGCCTGTTCGCCCAGCAAGGGCATGACCTGCGCGCCTTGCTGCGCGCAGGCTGCACCGACGAGCAGATCGCGGCAGCCATCGGGCTGATCTGGCAGGACCGCGGCGACCGCTACTCCGAGTTGCGCGCAGCCCTGCAAGCCGACACTGGCACCGCCTTGCGCAAGGTCGAGATGCACTACATCGGAGGCTGAGCATGGCGCGCGCCCCGCTGCTGGCCCCCGCCGTCAAACGGCGCCTGCTGGCCGCCGTGCTGGCCAGTGTGATGATCCCCTGGCTCATCGGCTCTTGGATCAAGGCCGGCCTGCAGGAGGGGCTGCACGACGATGCGCACCGCGCGGCGCAGCTCGTCGACTACATCGTCACCGGCGGCATGGTCTTCCTGCTCGCGATGGTCGTCACGGTGGCGGTGGGCTGCGTCGTGGTGGCCGTGATGCAAGGCGCTCGCCACCTGGGCGATCCCTTCCCCAACGAGCGCAATGATGGATCCTGAGCTCATCACCGGCCTGATCCTGGCCGGCGGCCGCGGCAGCCGCATGGGCGGGGTCGACAAGGGCCTGCAAAACTACCGCGGCCTGCCGCTGGCCCTGCATGCGCTGCTGCGGCTGTCGCCGCAGGTGGGCCGCGTGATGATCAACGCCAACCGCAACCTCGGCGCCTACGAGTCCTTCGGCGTGCCGGTCTGGCCCGATGCCCTGCCCGACTACGCCGGGCCGCTGGCAGGGTTCCTGGCCGGGCTGGAGCATTGCGAGACGCCCTATCTCGTCACCGTGCCCTGCGACTCGCCGCTGTTTCCGACCGATCTGGTTCATCGGCTGGGGACGGCGCTGCAGGCCCAGGACGCCGAGATCGCGATGGCGCGCACCGGGGACCAGGTTCAGCCCGTGTTCACACTGATGCGGACCTCGCTGCTGGAAAGCCTCGTGCGCTACACGCATGCGGGCGGACGCAAGATCGACCGCTGGACGGCCCAGCACCACACCGTGGAGGTGCCATTCGATGACGAGTCGGCCTTTGCCAATGCCAACACCCAAGACGAGCTGGTGGCGCTCGAACGCGGCGGCGGTTGAACGCGCCCCGCTGATCGAGGTGCGCCGTCTGGGCCCGGAGGACCTGCCGGCCTACAAGCTGCTGCGCGACGAGGCCCTGCAGCGCCACCCCGAATCCTTCACGTCAGACGCCGAGACCGAGCGGCTGCGCAGCCCCGAGAGCTATCTGGGACGGCTGGGCCTGAGCGAACCGCTGGGCGGCACCTTCCTGATGGGGGCTTGGGTGGACGGCGAGCTGGCCGGCTCGGTGGCCTGCGAGCGCGAACTCAAGCGCAAGCTGCGCCACCGCGCCAACATCGTCGGCATGTACGTGCGCGAATCGCACACTCGCCTGGGCATCGGCCGCCAGTTGCTCGCGGCTTGCCTGGACCTGGCGCGCCAGGCCCAAGGCCTGGAGATGCTGACACTCACGGTGACGGCGTCCAACGAACGGGCCTTGCGCCTGTATGAGCGGGCGGGCTTCAAGGTGTACGGCCTGCTGCCACGGGCCATCCGCGTCGAGACCGGCCGCAAGGTGCAGTACTTCGACAAGGCTCACATGGTGTTGATGCTGTGAACGGCGCCCCCCGATGACATCCCTCGAACAGATCGCCTCCTGTGTGAGCGGCTACGACCCGGACGCCCTGCCCGTGGAGAAGGCGCAGGAGTTCATCCGCCGCTTCGTCCCGCGCGTGGACACCGTCGAGAAGCTGCCCCTGCGCGCGGCGCTGGGTCGCGTGCTGGCCACCGACGTGATCTCGCCGATCGATGTGCCGTCGCACGACAACTCAGCCATGGACGGCTACGCGCTGCGTGGCACCGACCTGAGCGCCGACGGCCCGACACGGCTGCGCATCGCAGGCACCGCGCTGGCCGGCCAACCCCTCGAGCAGCGGGTGGCGCCCGGCCAGTGCGTGCGCATCATGACCGGCGCCGTGATGCCCGAAGGGCTGGACACCGTCGTGCCGCAGGAGTTCTGCCAGGTCGAGGGCGAAGTCGTGACCCTGCCCGCCGGCGCCGTGCGCGCTGGCGACAATCGCCGGCTGCGAGGGGAGGACCTCGCACGGGGCCGGCCCGCGCTGTCGGCCGGGAAGATCCTGCGTCCGGCCGACCTGGGCCTGCTGGCCTCGCTGGGTCAGGCCGAAGTGCCCGTCCTGCGCCGCCTGCGGGTGGCCTTCTTCTCCACCGGCGACGAACTGCGCTCCATCGGCGAGCCGCTGGAGGCCGGCTGCGTCTACGACAGCAACCGCTACACGATCCACGGCATGCTGCAGCGCCTGGGCGTGGAATTGCTCGATCTCGGGGTCGTGCGCGACGATCCCCAGGCCCTGGAAGCCGCCTTCCGGCAGGCCGCCGAGAGCGCTGACGCCATCATCACCTCGGGCGGCGTGAGCGTGGGTGAGGCCGACTTCACCAAGCAGATGATGGCGCGGCTGGGCGAGGTGGCGTTCTGGAGAATCGCGATGCGCCCCAACCGGCCCCCCGCCCTCGGCCACACCCAAAAACACAGCCACCCAACAACCC
>NZ_JBKBVU010000036.1:0-23008 GCF_046289365.1 Caldimonas sp.
CCTGGGCAAGATGGTCGAGGCTGTCGGTGGTGCCAAGACCGAGGTCTCCCAATTCGCCCCGCGCCTTTACACGATGAAGATCAACCCGGAGAAGATCCGCGACGTGATCGGCAAGGGCGGCGCCACCATCCGCGCGCTGACTGAGGAGACCGGCACCCAGATCGACATCGCCGAGGATGGCACCATCACCATCGCCTCCACCGACGGTGCGCGCGCCGAAGAGGCTCGACGTCGCATCGAGGAGATCACCGCCGAGGTCGAGGTGGGCAAGATCTACGAAGGCCCCGTGACCAAGCTGCTGGAGTTCGGTGCCCTGGTCAACCTGCTGCCCGGCAAGGACGGTCTGCTGCACATCAGCCAGATCGCCCACGAGCGCGTCAACAAGGTCAGCGACTACCTGCAGGAAGGCCAGATCGTGCGCGTCAAGGTGCTCGAGACCGACGACAAGGGCCGCGTGAAGCTGTCGATGAAGGCCCTGGCCGAGCGGGTTCCCGCCGGCGAACGCGAGGCCCAGGAACAGCAACAGCAGCAGCAACAGCAGTGAGCCGGGTCGCACGGCCCATCGCCACGCCATGAAAGCGGTCGAAATCGTCGAATACGGGGCACCCGAGGTGCTGCGCCTGGCCGAGCGCCCCGACCCGGTGGCCGGGCCGGGGGAGGTGCTGATCCGCGTCGGCGCCTCGGGGGTCAACCGCCCCGACGTGCTGCAGCGCAAGGGCCTGTACCCTGTACCGGCAGGCGCCTCGGACATCCCGGGCCTGGAGGTGGCCGGCGAGATCGTGGCCGGCGATGCGCAGGCCCTGTCCGAAGCCGGCTTGCGTCTGGGTGACCGGGTTTGCGCCCTGGTGCAAGGCGGCGGCTATGCCGAGCTGTGCGTCGCCCCGGTGGCCCAGTGCCTGCCGGTGCCCCCCGGCTGGTCCGACGTCGAGGCCTCGGGGCTGCCCGAGACCTTCTTCACCGTGTGGTCCAACGTCTTTCAGCGCGGCCGCCTGCAGCCTGGCGAGACCCTGCTCGTGCAAGGGGGCACCAGCGGCATCGGCGTGACAGCCATCCAGCTCGCCAAGGCCTTCGGGGCGACCGTCATCGCCACCGCCGGCTCCGACGAGAAGTGCGAGGCCTGCCGCAGGCTCGGGGCCGACCATGCGATCAACTACCGCCGCGAGGACTTTGCCGAGCGCACGCGCGAGCTCACCGGCGGCCATGGGGCGGATGTCATCCTCGACATGGTGGCTGGCGACTACCTGCCGCGCGAGATCGGCTGCCTGGCCGATGACGGCCGCCTGGTCATCATCGCCTTGCAACGCGGGGCCAAAGCCGAGCTCGACCTCGGCGCGCTGATGCGCCGCCGCCTCACGGTGACGGGCTCGACACTGCGTCCCCGTCCCGTGGCCTTCAAGGCCCAGATCGCTCGGGAACTGCGCGAGCGCGTGTGGCCGTTGCTGGCCTCGCGGCGCATCGTGCCGGTCGTCTTCCGCACCTTCGGGCCGGATGAGGCCGCCCAGGCGCATGCGCTCATGGAGTCCAACCAGCACATCGGCAAGCTGGCCCTCGTGTGGCAGCCTGCAGCGCGGACGTCTCCTTAAAATTTACAGTTTTTGCGCGGAGTGCTCCGTCCATGCGACGCAAACTCGTCATCGGCAACTGGAAGATGCACGGCAGCCTGGCGTCCAACGCCGAACTGCTGGCCGGCTTGCGCGCGGCCGAACCCTTCGTGTGCGACACGGCCGTGTGTCCGCCGTATCCCTACCTGGCCGCCTGCGTGCTGGCCCTGCAAGGCAGCCATATCGCGCTGGGCGCTCAGGACTGCTCGGCACACGAGCAGGGAGCCTACACCGGCGAGGTGTCGGCCGCGATGCTCGCTGACCTGGGCTGCCGCTACGTGATCGTCGGGCATTCCGAGCGCCGCAGCCTACACGGAGAGACCGACCAGCTCGTGGCCGACAAGGCGAAGATGGCGGTCGGCAAGGGCCTCATCCCCGTCGTGTGCGTGGGCGAGACGCTGTCCGAGCGCGAGGCCGGGCATACCGAGTCGGTCGTCAAGCGCCAGCTCTCGGCCGTGATCCACACGCTGGGTCACTGCACACCGCAGATCGTGGTGGCCTACGAGCCGGTGTGGGCCATCGGCACCGGCAAGACCGCCACCCCCGAGCAGGCCCAAGCCGTGCACGCCCTGCTGCGCGCTCAGCTCAAGGCAGCCACACCGCATGCCGACGGGATGCGCATCCTCTACGGCGGCAGCGTCAAACCCGACAATGCCGCCGCCTTGTTCCAGCAGCCCGACATCGACGGCGGGCTCATCGGCGGGGCCTCACTGAAGGCTGCCGACTTCATCGCTATTTGCCGCGCCGCCCTGTGAGGCGTGCGGCTCCTCGAACCACCGGAGAACACTGATGCAGTTCATGATGACCCTGATCCTCGTGGTGCAGTTGCTGGCCGCGCTCGCCATGATCGGTCTGGTGCTGATCCAGCATGGCAAGGGGGCCGACATGGGCGCCTCCTTCGGCAGCGGGGCCTCGGGCAGCCTGTTCGGAGCCACCGGCAGCGCCAACTTCCTGTCGCGCACCACCGCGGTGTGCGCCACCGTCTTCTTTGCCTGCACGTTGGCGCTGGCCTATCTCTCCACCCCCGACACCCGTGGCGCGGCCGCGCCCGGTGCGAGCGTGCTCGACCAGCCCGCAGCCCCGGGGGCTGCACAGATCCCCGGCGCGCCCGACGCACAGTCTGCGCCGGCTGCCGGCCAGCCGGCCTCGGCGCCTGCGGCGGCCGGTGCGGCCCAGATCCCGGCCTCCGGCCACTGAGGCGGAGCTCACCAACCGGGCCTGCGGGTCCGGTCACGCGCCCGCGGGTCGCATAGCTCGCGGTGCGCAGCTTGCGCCAGATTCCAACCGGTCTCAAAAGTCGGTGGCGGCGCTTGGAGAAAACCCTGGGTTTCGGGTTAGAATTTATGTCTGTGCAGTGAGCAGCTCCCCTCAGAATTCACGGGCGGCTCACGAGACCCAACTGAACGATTGGTGCATGTCGCGGGCCTGGCCCGCGAGAGTGTTCCGGGCCGACGTGGTGGAATTGGTAGACACGCTATCTTGAGGGGGTAGTGGCGAAAGCTGTGCGAGTTCGAGTCTCGCCGTCGGCACCATCTCAATGCATCTTCGGCGGAGTCCTCATCCGGTGCTCCGTCGACCCTGACACCGGCCGGCGGCGGCAGGCGCAGGGAAATCGGGCGTGCTGAAGCAGCGGTTTGCCGCTGAGGACAGCGCGCCTTATTTTTGCCGCTTGCGGCAAGGCCGGACGACGCAGACATGGCGCAGCCAGGACCCACGAAACGATGAGCCAAGCGACGCAACGCCTATGATCCTCGACCAGTACCTTCCTGTCCTTTTGTTCATTCTGGTCGGCGTCGCGGTGGGCGTGGCGCCCCAGGTGCTCGGATTCGTCCTCGGCCCGCGACGGCCCGACCCCGAGAAGAACTCCCCCTACGAATGCGGCTTCGAGGCCTTCGAGGACGCGCGCATGAAGTTCGACGTGCGCTACTACCTCGTGGCCATCCTCTTCATCCTGTTCGACCTGGAAATCGCCTTCCTCTTCCCCTGGGCCGTGGCCTTGCGCGAGATCGGGCCGGTGGGCTTCTGGGCCATGATGGTCTTCCTGGCCATCCTCGTGGTGGGCTTCGTCTATGAGTGGAAGAAGGGCGCCCTGGATTGGGAATGACCAAGGAGTGCAGTCATGAGTATCGAAGGCGTTCTCAAGGAAGGTTTCATCACCACGACGGCTGACAAGCTGATCAACTGGTCCAAGACCGGGTCGCTGTGGCCCATGACCTTCGGGCTGGCGTGCTGTGCCGTGGAGATGATGCACGCCGGCGCATCGCGCTACGACATCGACCGCTTCGGCATGCTCTTTCGCCCCAGCCCGCGCCAGTCCGATCTGATGATCGTGGCAGGCACGCTGTGCAACAAGATGGCCCCGGCCCTGCGCAAGGTCTATGACCAGATGGCCGAGCCGCGCTGGGTGATCAGCATGGGTTCGTGTGCCAACGGCGGCGGCTATTACCACTACAGCTATTCGGTCGTGCGCGGCTGCGACCGCATCGTGCCGGTCGATGTGTATGTGCCCGGCTGTCCGCCCACGGCCGAGGCGCTGCTGTACGGCATCTTGCAGCTGCAGTCCAAGATCCGCCGAGAAAACACCATCGCCCGCTGAAGAGACGCTCATGACCCGACTCGACACCCTGCAAAGCGCGATCGAGGCCCGTCTGGGCGGCCAGATCCGTTCGCTCCAGCGCGATCGCGGCGAGCTCACCCTGGTGGTGGCGGCGGCCGATTACCTCGATGTATGCCGCCGTCTGCGCGACGACGAGGCCTTGCGTTTCGAGCAGCTCATCGACCTGTGTGGGGTGGACTACAGCACCTATGGCGACGGCCGTCATGACGGGCCGCGTTTCGCGGTGGTGTGCCACCTGCTGTCGGTCGCGCACAACTGGCGCTTGCGTGTGCGCACCTTCTGCCCCGATGACGACCTGCCGATGGTGGCCTCGGTCAACGAGATCTGGAATGCCGCCAATTGGTTCGAGCGCGAAGCCTTCGACCTTTTCGGCATCGTCTTCGAGGGTCACCTGGACCTGCGGCGCATCCTCACCGACTATGGCTTCATTGGACATCCGTTCCGCAAGGACTTCCCGACCACGGGTCATGTGGAGATGCGCTACGACCCCGAGCAGCGACGCGTCATCTACCAGCCGGTGACGATCGAGCCGCGCGAGATCACGCCGCGCGTAATCCGCGAAGAGCGCTACGGCGGCCTGCACTGAGCCCGAGGCAACCATGGCTGACATCAAGAACTACACGCTCAACTTCGGCCCGCAGCACCCGGCCGCCCACGGTGTGCTGCGCCTTGTGCTGGAACTTGACGGCGAGGTCATCCAGCGCGCCGATCCTCACATCGGCCTGTTGCACCGTGCCACCGAGAAGCTGGCCGAGAGCAAGACCTACATCCAGTCGCTGCCCTACATGGACCGTCTCGACTACGTGTCCATGATGTGCAACGAGCACGCCTACTGCCTGGCCATCGAGAAGCTGCTGGGCATTGAAGTGCCCGAGCGTGCGCAGTACATCCGGGTCATGTTCGCCGAGATCACCCGGCTGCTGAACCACCTGCTGTGGCTCGGTGCCCATGGGCTGGACTGCGGTGCGATGAACATGCTCATCTACTGCTTCCGCGAGCGGGAAGACCTTTTCGACATGTACGAGGCGGTCTCGGGGGCGCGCATGCACGCGGCCTATTTCCGTCCGGGCGGTGTCTACCGCGACCTGCCCGACAGCATGCCGCAGTACAAGCCCTCCAAGATCCGCAATGCCAAGGCGATCGCCAAGCTCAACGAGAACCGGCAGGGCTCCTTGCTCGATTTCATCGAGGACTTCACCCGTCGCTTCCCGAAGCATGTGGACGAGTACGAGACGCTGCTGACGGACAACCGCATCTGGAAGCAGCGCACCGTGGGCATCGGCGTGGTCAGCCCGGAGCGTGCCCTCAACCTCGGTTTCACCGGACCGATGCTGCGCGGCTCGGGTATCGCCTGGGACCTGCGCAAGATGCAGCCCTACGACGTCTATGACCGCATGGTGTTCGACGTGCCGGTGGGCACCAACGGCGACTGCTACGACCGCTACCTGGTGCGCGTCGAGGAGATGCGACAGTCCAACCGCATCATCCAGCAGTGCGTGCAATGGCTGCGCAAGAACCCGGGCCCGGTCATCACCGACAACCACAAGGTCGCGCCGCCGTCTCGCGTGGAGATGAAGTCCAGCATGGAGGAGCTGATCCATCACTTCAAGCTCTTCACCGAAGGCTTCCATGTGCCCGAAGGCGAGGCTTATGCCGCCGTCGAGCACCCCAAGGGCGAGTTCGGTATCTACATCGTCAGCGACGGTGCCAACAAACCCTACCGCCTGAAGATCCGTGCCCCGGGCTTTGCCCACTTGGCCGCGATGGACGAGATGTCGCGTGGCCACATGATCGCCGATGCCGTGGCCGTGATCGGCACCATGGACATCGTGTTCGGAGAGATTGACCGATGAGCGCCCAAGCCAAGCAGGTCCAGCCGATGCAGTTCGCACCGGCCACGCTGGAGCGTTTCGCCCGCGAGGTGGCGAAGTACCCGTCCGAGCAGAAGCAGTCGGCCGTGATGGCCTGCCTGGCCATCGTGCAGCAGGAGCAGGGGTGGGTGTCGGCCGAAGCCGAACTGGGCGTGGCCCAGTATCTGGGCATGCCCGCGGTGGCAGTGCGCGAGGTCACCACTTTCTACAACATGTACAACCAGCGGCCGGTGGGCAGGTTCAAGCTCAACGTCTGCACCAACCTGCCGTGCCAGTTGCGTGGCGGGCTGGCCGCTGCCGAGCACCTCGCCAGTCGCCTGGGCATCGAGATCGGCGGCACCACGCCCGACGGGCTGATCACCTTGCAGGAATGCGAGTGCCTGGGCGCCTGTGCCGATGCGCCGGTGATGCTGGTCAACGACCGCCAGATGTGCAGTTTCATGAGCAATGAGCGACTCGATGCGCTGCTGGTCGAACTCGAGTCTGCCGCCAAGCAGGGGGTGAAGTGATGGCCCTCGACCTGTCCAAGTTCCAGGCCACTGGCCGCGAAACCTGCTTCCACGGCCGCCACATCAGTCCCCAGATCTATGCCGGCCTGGACGGCAGCAACTGGCGCCTGAAGGACTACGAGGCCCGTGGAGGCTATCAGGCCTTGCGCAAGGTGCTGGGTCTGGATGGCGGCGCGGGCATGACGCCCGACCAGGTGATTGCCGAGGTGAAGGCGTCGGCCCTGCGCGGCCGTGGCGGTGCCGGCTTCCCCACGGGTCTGAAGTGGAGCTTCATGCCCCGCCAGTTCCCTGGCCAGAAGTACCTCGTGTGCAATTCCGACGAGGGCGAGCCGGGCACCTGCAAGGACCGCGACATCCTGCGCTACAACCCGCACATCGTGATCGAGGGCATGGCGATCGCCGCCTACGCGATGGGCATCAGCGTGGGCTACAACTACATCCACGGCGAAATCTTCGAGGTCTACGAGCGTTTCGAGCAGGCCCTCGAGGAAGCACGTGCTGCCGGCTACCTAGGCCATCACATCCTCGGCAGCGACTTTTCTTTCCAGTTGCATGCCCATCACGGTTTCGGGGCCTACATCTGCGGCGAGGAAACCGCGCTGCTGGAGTCGCTGGAGGGCAAGAAGGGCCAACCGCGCTTCAAGCCGCCGTTCCCGGCGAGCTACGGCCTGTATGGCAAGCCCACCACGATCAACAACACCGAGACCTTCGCTGCGGTGCCCTGGATCATCCGTCACGGCGGTGACGCCTACTTGCAGGTGGGCAAGCCCAACAACGGCGGCACCAAGATCTTCTCGGTGGTGGGCGATGTCGAGCGTCCGGGCAACTACGAGATCCCGATGGGCACACCCTTTGCCACGCTGCTCGAGCTGGCCGGCGGCGTGCACAAGGGCCGCCGACTCAAGGCGGTGATCCCCGGCGGTTCGTCGGCGCCGGTGCTGCCGGCCTCCATCATGATGGACTGCACGATGGATTACGACTCCATCGCCAAGGCCGGCTCGATGCTGGGTTCCGGTGCGGTCATCGTGATGGATGACACGCGCTGCATGGTCAAGTCGCTGCTGCGCCTGTCCTACTTCTACATGCATGAGTCCTGCGGGCAGTGCACACCCTGTCGCGAGGGCACCGGCTGGCTGTGGCGCGTGGTCGACCGCATCGAGCATGGCAAGGGCCGGCCTGAAGATCTCGATCTGCTGAACTCGGTGGCCGACAACATCCAGGGCCGCACCATCTGCGCGCTGGGCGATGCAGCGGCGATGCCGGTGCGGGCGATGATCAAGCATTTCCGCGACGAGTTCGCCTACCACGTCGAACACAAGACCTGCCAGGTCCCGGCCTACGTTTGAGGCTTGCAGCATATGGTTGAAATCGAACTGGACGGCCGCAAGGTCGAGGTGCCCGAAGGCAGCATGGTGATGCATGCGGCCGAGAAGGCCGGTACCTACATTCCGCACTTCTGCTATCACAAGAAGCTGTCGATCGCGGCCAACTGCCGCATGTGCCTGGTCGATGTCGAGAAGGCGCCCAAGCCCATGCCGGCCTGCGCCACGCCGGTGACGCAGGGCATGATCGTGCGCACCAAGAGCGACAAGGCGATCAAGGCCCAGCAGTCGGTGATGGAGTTCCTGCTCATCAACCATCCGCTGGACTGCCCGATCTGCGACCAGGGGGGCGAATGCCAGCTCCAGGACCTGGCCGTCGGCTACGGGGGCTCGTCGTCGCGCTACCAGGAGGAAAAGCGCGTGGTCTTCCACAAGGAGGTCGGTCCGCTGATCTCCATGGAGGAGATGAGCCGCTGCATCCACTGCACCCGTTGCGTGCGCTTCGGGCAGGAGATCGCCGGTGTCATGGAGCTGGGCATGCTCCACCGCGGCGAACACTCCGAAATCACCACCTTCGTGGGCCAGACGGTCGATTCCGAGCTGTCGGGCAACATGATCGACATCTGCCCGGTGGGAGCACTGACCAGCAAGCCTTTCCGCTACAAGGCACGAACCTGGGAGCTGTCGCGCCGCAAGAGCGTCAGCCCGCACGATTCGACCGGTGCGAACCTGATCGTGCAAGTCAAGAATAACAAGGTGATGCGTGTCGTGCCCCTCGAGAACGAGGAGGTCAACGAATGCTGGATCGCCGACCGTGACCGTTTCTCCTACGAGGCCCTGAACGTCGAGGACCGCTTGACCGTCCCGATGATCAAGCAGGGCGGCCAGTGGCGCGAGGTCGACTGGTCCACCGCGCTCGAGTACGTGGCCAACGGACTGAAGCAGGTCCGCCACCAGCATGGCGCTCAGGCCATCGGTGCGCTGGGCAGTGCACATGCCACAGCCGAGGAGCTGTATCTGCTGGGCCAGTTCATGCGAAGACTGGGCAGCGAGAACGTCGACCATCGACTGCGGCACGCCGACTTCACCGCGCCGCCTGCGGGCCAAGCGCGCTGGCTGGGGCGGTCCATCGCCTCCCTGTCGAACCTGGAGGCGGCGCTTGTCGTCGGCTCCTTCCTGCGCAAGGATCATCCGCTGCTGGCCCAGCGTCTGCGTCAGGCGGCCCGGCGCGGAGCGCGCATCCACAGTCTGCATGCGCTGCACGATGATTGGCTGATGCCCATGGCCCAGGGCATGACGGCCGCGCCGTCGGCCTGGGTGCAGGCCCTGGCAGCGGTGGCCGCGGCGGTCGCCGCCGAGCGGGGTGTCCCGGCCCCGATGGACGCTACGGTCGACGAGGCTGCCGCGGCCATCGGCCGCTCGCTGCTCTCGGGTGAACGCAAGGCCGTGCTGCTGGGCAACGCCGCGGTGCAGCATCCCCAGGCGTCGCAACTGCTGGCGCTGGCGAACTGGATTGCCGCCCACACGGGCGGCACGTCCGGTGTGCTGAGCGAGGCCGCCAACAGCGTGGGCGCTCAGCTCGTCGGGGCTCTGCCCGGGCCGGGTGGTCTGGACGTGGCCGGCATGCTCGCCCAGCCTCTCAAGGCTTACGTGCTGCTGCATGTCGAACCCTCGCTCGACCTTGCCGACCCGCTGCGTGCGGCCCGCGCCCTGCACGGCGCCGAGATGGTGGTGGCGCTCACCCCGTTCAAGTCGGCCGTGCAGGCCCATGCGGACGTGATGCTGCCCATCGCCCCCTTCACCGAGACGGCCGGCACTTTCGTGAATGCTGAAGGGCGTGCACAGAGTTTCTATGGTGTGGTCAAGCCGCTGGGCGAGACCCGCCCGGCCTGGAAGGTGCTGCGTGTGCTGGGCACGATGCTGGATCTGCCTGGTTTCGGCTTCGAGACGGCCGAGGAGGTGCGTGCCCAGGCGCTGGGTGACGTGACGGCGCTGGCGGCACGGCTGAGCAATGAGGTGCAGGTTTCTGCCCACCCGGCGCCGGTCTCGACCGGCCTGGAGCGCATCGCCGACGTGCCCATCTACAGCAGCGACATGCTGGTGCGCCGGGCTGCATCGCTGCAGCTCACTCGCGAGGCTCAGCCCCCGGTGGTTAGCGTGGGGCAGGCCACCTGGGTGCACCTGGGTCTGAAAGAGGGCGACCGTGTGCGTGTGCAAGTGGGTGGCGGCGTGGCCACGCTGCCGGTGCGTTGTGATGCCGGCCTGGCGGCCAACGTGGTGCGTGTGGCCGCAGGCCATGCCGACACCGCCGAGCTGGGCCCGATGTTCGCGGCCGTGGAATTGAGCAAGGCGTGATCGAGGAAGCTGCAGATGCTTGAGACCCTCACCCAATTCGGCCAGGCCCAGCTCGGCGGCGCCTGGCCCGTGGTCTGGAACCTGGTCAAGATCGTGGCGTTGGTCCTGCCGCTGATGATCTGCGTGGCCTACCTCACCTTGTGGGAGCGCAAGGCCATCGGCTGGACGCAGGTGCGCCCCGGGCCCAACCGCGTCGGCCCAGGTGGACTGCTGCAGCCGATCGCGGATGCGGTGAAGCTGATCTTCAAAGAGATCATCACGCCCACGGCCGCCAACAAAGGTTTGTACTACCTGGCCCCGGTCATGACCATCATGCCGGCGCTGGCCGCCTGGGCGGTGATTCCCTTCGGTCCTGAGGTGGCGCTGGCCAACATCAACGCCGGCCTGCTGTTCCTGATGGCAATCACCTCGCTGGAGGTCTACGGCGTCATCATTGCCGGCTGGGCTTCGAACTCGAAGTACGCCTTCCTCGGCGCCATGCGCGCGTCGGCGCAGATGGTGTCGTACGAGATCGCGATGGGCTTCGCCTTCGTCGTGGTGCTGATGGTCGCTGGCAGCCTGAACATGACCGACATCGTGGTCAGCCAGGACAAGGGCTATTTTGCCGATCTGGGGCTGAACTTCCTGTCCTGGAACTGGCTGCCGCTGCTGCCCATCTGCGTCGTCTATTTCATCTCCGGACTGGCTGAGACCAACCGTCACCCCTTCGACGTGGTCGAAGGCGAATCGGAAATCGTCGCCGGCCACATGATCGAGTACTCGGGCATGTCGTTCGCGATGTTTTTCCTGGCCGAGTACGCCAACATGATCCTGGTGTCGGCCTTGGCCGCGCTGATGTTCTTCGGCGGCTGGCTGCCGCCGGTGGACAGCGCACTGTTCAACTGGATTCCTGGTTGGGTCTGGTTGGGCCTGAAGACCTTCGTATTGGTCACCATTTTCCTGTGGGTGCGCGCGACCTTCCCGCGGTTCCGCTACGACCAGATCATGCGTCTGGGCTGGAAGGTTTTCATTCCCGTGACGTTGGTGTGGCTGGTGGTGGTGGGTCTGTGGATCCAATCGCCCTGGAACATCTGGCACTGAACCGGAAGTCTGACGAGGTCCCACGATGTCTGCTGTAGCTTCCCTCAAGGGGTTCATCAACAGCTTCATGCTCACGGAGCTGATCAAGGGTCTGGCACTGACGGGCCGTCATTTCCTCTCGCCGCACATCACCGTGCAGTTCCCGGAGGAGAAGACCCCCTTGTCCCCGCGTTTCCGGGGCCTGCACGCACTGCGCCGTTACGACAACGGAGAGGAGCGCTGCATCGCCTGCAAGCTGTGCGAGGCGGTATGCCCTGCAATGGCGATCACGATCGAGTCCGAGGTGCGTGAGGACGGTTCGCGCCGCACGACCCGCTACGACATCGACCTGACCAAGTGCATCTTCTGCGGCTTCTGCGAGGAAAGCTGCCCGGTCGACTCCATCGTCGAAACCCACATCTTCGAGTACCACGGCGAGAAGCGCGGCGACCTGTACTTCACCAAGGACATGCTGCTGGCCGTGGGGGACCGCTACGAGAAGGAAATCGCGGCCAACAAGGAGGCGGACGCGAAGTACCGGTAGTGCCCGCCTGCCGGTCCCTGCCGGCTCCGAGGGGGAGCCGGGCGACCCGCCAACCGAGAACAAAGACATGGATACCCTAAGCGCGCTCTTTTACGTGTTCTCAGCAGTGCTGCTGTTCGCGTCCTTCCGCGTCATCACGGCGCGCAGCACGGTGCATGCCGCGCTGTACCTCGTGCTGGCCTTCTTCAACGCTGCCGGCGTGTGGATGCTGTTGCAGGCCGAGTTCCTGGCCATTGCGCTGGTGCTCGTCTACGTCGGTGCCGTGATGGTGCTGTTCCTGTTCGTCGTGATGATGCTCGACATCAACGTCGACGCCTTGCGCCAGAACTTCTGGAGGCACTTCCCGGTCGCCGGCCTGATCGGCGTGCTCATCGCGCTGGAGATGGCCCTGGTGCTGATGACCGGCTTCAGCCCGGGCCAGGCGCCGCAGCCGACACCCGAGCAGATCCAGATGGGCAACACCAAGCTGCTGGGGATCGAGATGTACACCCACTACATCTACCCGCTGCAGGTGGCGGCAGTGCTGTTGCTGGTGGCCATCGTGGCGGCGATCGCCCTGACGCTGCGCCGGCGCAAGGATTCCCGCTACGTGAACCCGGCCGACCAGATTCGCGTGACCAAGGCGCAGCGGCTGCGTGTGCTCAATATCGAACCGGTCGTCGACAGGCCGGTGGCGGCCGCCTCGGGCGGTGAGCAGCCCACCACCGGAGGCAAGGCATGAGCATCACCCTGGGACACTACCTCACCTTGGGAGGCATCCTGTTCGCGATGTCGGTGGTCGGCATCTTCATGAACCGGCGCAACCTGATCGTTCTGCTGATGGCCATCGAACTGATGCTGCTGGCCGTCAACCTGAACTTCGTGGCCTTCTCGCACTATCTGGGCGACCCGGCCGGCCAGGTGTTCGTCTTCTTCATCCTGACGGTGGCCGCGGCCGAGTCGGCCATCGGCCTGGCCATCCTGGTCGTGCTGTTCCGCAACCGCTCGACCATCAACGTGGACGAACTCGACGCCCTCAAGGGTTGACGCAGCACAGGACACCACAAGATGTCGCAACTCTCACAGAACATGCTGGTCGCGGTGCCCCTGGCGCCGCTGGCCGGGGCCATCATCGCGGGGTTGTTCGGCCGCTACGTCGGCCGCCGCGGCGCCCACTTCTTCACCATCCTCGGTGTGCTGATCTCCTTCATCCTCTCGGCCATGGTGCTGAAGGCCGTGGCGGTGGACGGGGCACGCTTCAATGCCACTGTCTACGAATGGCTGGTGCTGGGCGAGCTGAAGATGGAGGTGGGTTTCCTCATCGACGGCCTGTCGGCGATGATGATGTGCGTGGTGACCTTCGTGTCGCTGATGGTGCACATCTACACCATTGGCTACATGGAAGAAGACCCGGGCTACCAGCGCTTCTTCGCGTACATCTCGCTGTTCACCTTCTCGATGTTGATGCTCGTGATGAGCAACAACTTCCTCCAGCTCTTCTTCGGCTGGGAGGCGGTGGGCCTGGTGTCCTACCTGTTGATCGGCTTCTGGTACAAGAAGCCCACGGCCATCTTTGCCAATCTGAAAGCCTTCCTGGTCAACCGGGTGGGCGATTTCGGCTTCATCCTCGGCATCGGTCTGATCGTGGCATTTGCCGGCACGCTCAACTACACCGAGACCTTTGGCAAGGCCGGTGAACTCGCCCGCCTGAGCTTCCCGGGGACCGAGTGGATGCTGATCACGGTGATCTGCATCTGCCTGTTCATCGGTGCGATGGGCAAGTCGGCACAGTTTCCGCTGCACGTGTGGCTGCCGGACTCGATGGAGGGCCCCACACCGATTTCGGCGCTCATCCACGCGGCCACGATGGTGACGGCCGGCATCTTCATGGTGGCACGCATGTCACCACTGTTCGAGCTGTCGGACACCGCGCTGAACTTCGTGCTGGTGATCGGGGCCATCACGGCACTCTTCATGGGTTTGCTGGGCATCATCCAGAACGACATCAAGCGCGTGGTGGCCTATTCCACGCTGTCGCAGCTCGGCTACATGACGGTGGCGCTGGGAGCGTCGGCCTATTCGGTGGCCGTGTTCCACCTGATGACCCATGCCTTCTTCAAGGCGCTGCTGTTCCTTGCCGCCGGCTCGGTGATCATCGGCATGCACCACGATCAGGACATCCGCAACATGGGTGGACTGCGCAAGTACATGCCCATCACCTGGATCACCTCGCTGCTGGGGTCGCTGGCGCTGATCGGCACGCCGCTGTTCTCGGGCTTTTACTCCAAGGACAGCATCATCCTGGCGGTGCAGGCGAGCACCCTGCCCGGGGCGGGTTTTGCCAGCTTCGCCGTGGTCGCCGGCGTGTTCATCACGGCCTTCTACTCCTTCCGGATGTACTTCCTGGTCTTCCATGGCAAGGAGCGCTTCCACGACAAACCCCATCCGTCGCCTGATGATCATGGTCACCACGACGACGAGCACGGCCACCACGAGCCGCACGAGTCACCCTGGGTGGTCACAGCGCCGCTGCTGCTGCTGGCCGTGCCTTCGGTCGTGATCGGCTTCATGACCATCGGCCCGATGCTCTTCGGAGACTTCCTCAAGGACGCCATCGTCGTGAACACCGAGGCTCACCCGGCCATGAAGGTGCTGGCCGAGGGCTTCCACGGCGCTGCTGCGATGGCCCTGCACGGTTTGCAGACCTTGCCGTTCTGGCTGGCGCTGGCGGGGGTGGCCACAGCCTACGTCTTCTACCTGGTCAAGCCCGAGATCCCGGCGGCGCTGCACGCTCGCCTGGGCTGGCTGGTGCGCATCATGGAGAACAAGTACTACATGGATTGGATCAACGAGAAGGTCTTTGCCGCGGGTGCCCGGCTGCTGGGCCGCGGCCTCTGGAAGGGGGGCGACGTGGGCCTGATCGACGGCCTGATCGTCAACGGCTCGGCCAAAGTGGTTGGTTGGACGGCCTCCGTGGTGCGTCTGGTGCAGTCGGGCTATATCTACCACTACGCCCTGGTGATGATCGTCGGCGTGTTCGCGCTGATCACCTGGCAGTTGTGGCCCCACCTGCAGTCCTTCCTGGTCCGCTGAGCGAGGTTGCCCGAACATGAGTCTGCTGAGCCTCGCCATCTGGACGCCCATTCTCTTTGGCGTCATCTTGCTGACCTTGGGGCGCGATGAGCATGCCAATGCGGTGCGCTGGATCGCCCTTGCCGGTGCCGTGCTGAGCTTCTTCATCACGGTCCCCCTGGTCACCGGCTTCGACACCAGCACCTCGGCGATGCAGTTCGTCGAGCATGTGCCCTGGATCGAGCGCTTCAATGTCCATTACCACCTGGGCGTGGATGGGCTTTCCGTGTGGTTCGTGCTGTTGACGGCCTTCATCACCGTCGTGGTGGTGATCTCCGCCTGGGAGGTGATCACCGAGCGCGTGAACCAGTACATGGGGGCCTTCCTCATCCTCTCCGGCCTGATGGTGGGGGTGTTCTCGGCGCTGGACGGTCTGCTGTTCTACGTCTTCTTCGAGGCCACGCTGATCCCGATGTACATCATCATCGGCATCTGGGGCGGGCCGCGCAGGGTCTACGCCGCATTCAAGTTCTTTCTCTACACGCTGCTGGGCTCGCTGCTGATGCTGGTGGCCCTGGCCTATCTGTATTTCAAGTCGGGCGGCAGCTTCGACATCCTGAGCTGGCATCAGCTCCCGCTGCCGCTGGATGTGCAATTGCTGCTGTTCGGGGCCTTCTTCCTGGCCTTTGCGGTGAAGGTGCCGATGTGGCCGGTGCACACCTGGCTGCCCGATGCCCACGTGGAGGCTCCCACCGGCGGCTCGGTGGTGCTGGCGGCGATCATGCTCAAGCTCGGTGCCTACGGTTTCCTGCGCTTTTCCCTGCCCATCGTGCCTGATGCGGCCCGTGAGCTGGACTGGCTCATCATCAGCTTGTCGTTGATCGCCGTGCTCTACATCGGTCTGGTGGCTCTGGTGCAGCAGGACATGAAGAAGCTGGTGGCCTATTCCTCGATCGCGCACATGGGCTTCGTGACCCTGGGCTTCTTCTTGTTCAACGAGCTGGCGGTTTCGGGGGCCATCGTGCAAATGATTGCGCACGGCTTCGTCTCCGGCGCGATGTTCCTGTGCATCGGTGTGCTCTATGACCGTGTGCATTCGCGCGAGATCGCGGCCTATGGCGGCGTGGTGAACACCATGCCCAAGTTTGCGGCCTTCGCGGTGCTGTTCGCGATGGCCAACTGCGGCCTGCCGGGTACGGCCGGCTTCGTGGGGGAGTGGATGGTGATTCTGGGCGCCGTGAAGGTGAACTTCTGGATCGGTTTGCTGGCGGCCACGACGCTGATCTTCGGGGCGGCCTACACGCTGTGGATGGTAAAGCGCGTGTACTTCGGCGACGTCGCGAACGACAACGTGCGCGGCTTGCAAGACCTGAACAAGCGCGAGTTCTTCATGCTGGCGCTGCTGGCCCTGGCGGTGCTTTGGATGGGCGTGTACCCAAAGCCCTTCACCGACGTGATGCACCACTCGGTGGTGGATCTGCTCAAGCATGTCGCCGTGTCCAAGCTGAACTGACGGGGCGATGACAATGAACACGATGAACTGGATCGCCATCTACCCCGAGATCACGCTGCTGGTGCTGGCCAGCACCATTCTTGTGATTGACCTGTTCGTGACGCACCCGTTGCGCCGTCTGACGTATGGCCTCACGCTGGCCACCCTGGCCGTGGTGGGTGCGATGCAGATGGCCTACTTCCTGGGCTACTACCTGGAAGGGCAGACGGTCTATGCGATGCAGGGCATGGTCGTCAACGACCCGCTGGGCAACCTGCTGAAGTTCTTTGCGACGCTGTCGGTCTTCGTGACGCTGATCTACGGTCATCTGTACAGCGCCAAGCGCGACATGCTGCGTGGGGGAGAACTCTTCACGCTCAGCCTGCTGGCGCTGCTGGGCATCATGGTGATGATCTCCGGGAACAACTTCCTGGTGATTTACCTGGGCCTGGAACTCATGTCGCTGTCGCTGTATGCCTTGGTGGCCTTGCGTCGCGACGATCTCGTGGCCACCGAGGCGGCCATGAAGTACTTCGTGCTCGGTGCGCTGGCCAGCGGTTTCCTGCTGTACGGCCTGTCAATGATGTACGGTGCCACCGGGTCGCTGGACATCGACGAAGTCTTCAAGGCGATTGCCGCCGGGCAGTTCAACCGCCAAGTGCTGGTCTTTGGCGTGGTTTTCGTGGTGGCGGGGCTGGCCTTCAAGCTCGGCGCGGCGCCTTTCCACATGTGGGTGCCCGATGTCTACCAGGGAGCACCCACGGCGGCAACGCTGCTGATCGCCGGAGCGCCGAAGTTGGCCGCCTTCGGCATCACGGTGCGCCTGCTCATCGACGGCATGCTCGCCCTGGCCGTGGACTGGCAGCAGATGCTGATCGTGTTGTCGGTGGTGTCCTTGCTGGTGGGCAACCTCGCAGCCATCGCGCAGAGCAATCTCAAGCGCATGCTCGCCTATTCCACCATCGCGCAGATGGGTTTCATGCTGCTGGGCCTGGCCTGCGGGGTGGTCAACGGCAACACCCTGTCGGCCGCCAATGCCTACAGCTCGGCGATGTTCTACGTGGTCACCTATGTCATCACGACCCTGGGTAGCTTCGGCCTGATCCTGCTGCTGTCGCGCGAAGGTTTCGAGGCTGAGGAAATCAAAGACCTGAAGGGCTTGAACCAGCGCAGCCCCTGGTATGCCGCGGTGATGGCCATCTTCATGTTCTCGTTGGCGGGCATCCCGCCCACGGTGGGCTTTTATGCCAAGCTGGCCGTTTTGCAGGCGCTGGTCTCGACGAATGTGGACCTGTACATCGGTCTGGCGGTGTTCGCGGTGCTGCTGTCGCTGGTGGGGGCCTACTACTACCTGCGTGTTGTCAAGGTGATGTACTTCGACGAGGCCGAGGACCGTGCGCCGATCCAGGCCAGCCCCGAGGCCCGTGCTGTGCTGTCGGTCAACGGCCTGGCGGTGCTGGTGCTGGGCATCCTGCCCGGGGGGCTGATGGCCATGTGCGCCCAGGCGATCGTGCGGGCCTTCTCGGTCTGAGCGGGGCCGGACCGGACCGATGGATCAGTCGGCGTCGATCTGGGTGATCCTGATCGTGGCGGCCGTCGCTGCCAACCTGCCGTTTCTCAGCGAGCGTGTCCTTTTCATCGGGCCGCCGAAGCATCCAAAGGGGCTGGGTTGGCGGCTGCTGGAATGGCTGCTGCTGTTCGGCCTGGTGCTCGCCCTGGGCATGGGTCTGGAGGCCCGCCTGGGCCAGCGCCATCCGCAGGGCTGGGAGTTCTATGTGGTGGCCGCCTGCTTGTTCGCGACGCTGGCCTTCCCGGGCTTCGTCTGGCGCTACCTGCGGCGTCATCGCTCCTGACTGGAGGCGGTCATGAACCGGCACGAAGACGAGCGTTCCCTGCACGAGGCCTGCGTGGAAGGCCGCGTCGCCTACGAAGGCGATTTCCTGAAGGTGCGTCGGGACCGTGTGCGCCTGCCCGACGGCCGGCTCGCTCAGCGCGAGTACATCGTGCATCCCGGGGCCGTGATGGTGGTGCCCCTGCTGGATGACGGCCGCTTCGTGCTGGAACGCCAGTTCCGCTACCCGCTCGGCCGGGTGATGATCGAGTTCCCGGCCGGCAAGCTCGACCCGGGCGAATCGGGTCTGCGATGTGCCATGCGCGAACTGCGCGAGGAGACCGGCTACGTCGCCCGGCAATGGGCCCGAGCGGGGGTGCTGCACAACGCGATCGCCTATTCCACCGAAGGCATCGAGGTTTGGTTCGCCCGCGGACTGACCCCTGGGGCCGCGAGCCTGGACGAGGGGGAGTTCGTCGAGGTCTTCGCGGCTGCGCCCCAGGAACTCGACGCCTGGGTGCGCAGCGGAGAGGTCACCGACGCCAAGACCCTGATCGGCCTGCTGTGGTGGCAGCGCTGGCAGGCCGGGCGCTGGTGTCCGGACTGGCGCCCCACGGACGATACATATCAGGCATCATCCCTGCCATGAAGGTGTTCGATCTGCGCTGCGCCCAGGGCCACGGCTTCGAAGGCTGGTTCGGCTCGGAGGAGGACTTTCAGTCCCAGCTTGCGCGGGGCCTGGTGAGCTGCCCGCTGTGCGGCCATGCCACGGTCGAGAAGCTGCCCAGCGCACCGCGCCTGAATCTCGGCGCCGCGACCCGGCCCGAGGGGCCGGCGCAGGCCGAAGCGACGCCGACGCCGGAGCAGCTCTGGATGCGGGCGGTACGGCATGTGCTTGAACACACCGAGGATGTCGGCGATCGCTTCGCCGAGGAGGCCCGGCGCATCCACTACGGCGAGGTGCCCTCGCGTGGCATCCGCGGCCAGACCACGCGGGAAGATGCCCAGGCGCTGCGGGACGAGGGCATCGAGGTGCTGACCCTGCCGCTGCCGGCCGGCCTGAAGGGGCCGGTGCAGTAGGGCACCCGGCCGCCCCCGTGCTCAGGGGGCCAGCAGCCGGCCCGGATTGAACAGGCCCTGAGGGTCGAGAGCCCGCTTGATCGCGCGCATCAGGCCCAGCGCGACCGGCGACTTGCGTGCCGCCAGTTCCTCGCGCTTGAGCAGGCCCACGCCGTGCTCGGCCGAGATGGAACCGCCATGCGCCGTCACCGCGTCGTAGACGATGCGATTGACGGTCTTTTCGTGGGCCGCCAGGAACTCCCCCCCCGACACGCCGGTCGGTGCCTGCACGTTGTAGTGAAGGTTGCCATCGCCCAGATGACCGAAATCGACCAGGCGCACACCGGGCAGGTGGGCCGCCAGGGCGGCGTCGGTGAAGGCCACGAAGGCCGGAATGCGCGAGACCGGCAGCGAGATGTCGTGCTTGATGTTCAGGCCTTCCTCCGCCTGGGCCAGCGGGATGGATTCGCGCAGATGCCACAACGCCCGGGACTGCTCCAGGCTCTCGGCCACGGCGGCGTCGGTGATGAGGCCATCCTCGTAGGCCTGTTCGAGCAGGCTTTCGAACAGAGCGCGGGCATGGGCCTCGGACTCGTGATCGGAGGCCTCCATCAGCACGGTCCAGGCAGAGGGGGGCAGCGGCTGGGGCTGCTGCGGGAAGTGCCGGCGCACGAGCTCGAGCGAGAACTGGTTCATCACCTCGAAGCCGGTGAGGCTGGCGCCCAGGCGGGCCTGGGCGCGCTGCAGCAGCCCAACGGCGGCGTCCATCGAGGGCAGGGCGGCCAATGCGGTCATGCGGGCGGCCGGGCGCGGATATAGGCGCAGCGTGGCGGCGGTGATGAGGCCGAGGGTGCCTTCACTGCCGATGTAGAGGTCGCGCAGGTCGTAGCCGGTGTTGTCCTTGCGCAGGCCGCTCAGGCCGTCCCAGATCTCGCCGTCGGCCGTCACCACCTCCAGGCCCAGACAGAGCTCACGGGCGTTGCCGTAGCGCAGCACCTGGGTGCCGCCGGCATTGGTGGCCAGGTTGCCGCCGATGGTGCAACTGCCCTCGGCGGCCAGGCTCAGGGGGAACAGGAGGCCCTGGGCGGCGGCGGCTTCCTGCACGGCTTGCAGCACGCAGCCGGCCTCGACCGTCATCGTGAGGTTGGCGGTGTCGATCTCGCGGATGCGTTGCATCCGCTGGGTGCTCAGCAGCACCTGGCGGCCGCTGTCGTCGGGCACCGAGGCTCCCACCAGGCCGGTGTTGCCGCCCTGGGGCACCAGGCTCACGCCATGGCGGGCGCAGGCCCGCACCACCGCGGCGACTTCGGCCGTGTTGGCGGGGCGCACCACCGCCAGGGCCTTGCCCCGGTAGCGGCGGCGCCAGTCGATTTCGTAGGCGGAGAGGTCGCCGTCGGTGAGCACCTGGGAGGCACCGACTGCCGTGCGCAGGTCGTCGAGCAGACTCATGGGATTCAGGGAGATGGCGTGGGGGTGGCGGTGCGCGCATGGCGCAGGCGCCAGCGCACATGCAGGGCGCAGGCGGTGAACAGCAGCAGGCACAGCCCCACCTCGATCGCGGCCAGCACGGCGCTGAAGCCGCGGTCGGAGGCGGCGCGCACCACACCTTCGGTGAAGTAGATCCACACCAGCAGGCTCACCCAGCGGTAGGTGTACATACGGCGCTTGAGCAGGCCGGCCAACGGGATGAACAGCGGCAGCACTTTGAGCACCAGCCAGGAGCCGCCCGGGCGCAGCGGGGCCAGCCAGAGCTCCCAGGCCAGCCCCAGGATGATCAGACCGATGAGGCTGCCCACGGCCAGGGCGCGCGTGAGGTCGATGCGGGTGTGGTGATCCATCGATGGCATGATACCGGGCATGAACCTTCCCAAGCAGCTGCCGCTGTCGGCGCGCGAGCGGCTGTCGGTGCTGGTCCGCACGCTGCAGGACTGGCCCTGGCGCGAGACCCTGCGGACCTTGGGCCAGCGTTTCCGCGAGGACCGCCTGGGTCTGACCGCCGGCAGCCTGACCTTCACCACCCTGATCGCTCTGGTGCCGTTGTTCACCGTGACGCTGGCGGTGTTCACGGCCTTTCCCATGTTCGCCAGCTTCCAGGCGGCCCTGGAGGCTTATTTCGTGAAAAGCCTGGTGCCCGAGGCGATCGCGCGGCCGGTGTTGCGTGCGCTCACGCGCTTCGCCGCGAACGCCAACCGGCTGGGCACGGCAGGCCTGATCGCGCTGGTGCTGACAGCCCTGTCGCTGATGCTCACGATCGATCGCACGCTCAACGCCATCTGGCGGGTGCGCAAGCCGCGCCCTATCGCGCAGCGTGTGCTGGTGTACTGGGCGGCCGCCACGCTGGGGCCGCTACTGCTCGGGGTGAGTCTGACGCTCACGTCTTATGCCTTGTCGGCGTCGCGCGGCTTGGTGGGGTCTTTGCCTGCGCCGGTGTCAGCGATTTTCAACGCGCTGGAGTTCGTGCTGATGGCGGGCGCCTTTGCGGGGCTGTTCCGCTACGTGCCCAACACCCACGTGCGCTGGTCTCATGCCTTGGCGGGCGGCTTCTTCGTGGCCACGGGTTTCGAGCTGGCCAAGGCGCTGCTGGCGTGGTATTTGCGCAGCGTGCCGACCTATTCGGCCTTGTACGGCACCTTTGCCACGGTGCCGATCTTCCTGGTCTGGCTCTACCTGGGCTGGGTCGTGGTGCTGCTGGGGGCGGTGATCGCAGCCTATGCGCCCAGCCTGCAGATGAAGGTGGTGCGTCGCCCGGCCACACCGGGATATCGCTTCCATCTGGCGCTGTTGGTGATGCGCGAGCTGCAGGCCAGCCGGCGGCAGCCCGTCCATGGGCTGAGCCTGGAAGCGCTGTCACAGCGGCTGCGCACCGACCCGCTGCAGATCGAGCCTGTGTTGGACAAGCTGCGTGCGCTGGACTGGGTGGGGCGGCTGGACGAGGAGGGGGGCGCGCGCCATGTGCTGCTGGCCGAGCCCGAACACACCCTTGCGCAGCCCCTGATGGCCGAGCTGCTGCTCGATCCGGCTCCCGACCTGCGCGGCTTCTGGGACAAGGCCGGTTTCGGCCGGATGACGCTCAAGGACCTGCTGGACTGAGTGCGGTCAGAACTTGATCTTGCCGGTCCAGATGTCCTTGTACATGACCCAGTCGCCCATGAAGCTATAGAGCGGGCGCTTGAAGGAGGCGGGCTTGTTTTTCTCGAAGCCGAAGTGGCCGATCCAGGCGAAGCCGTAACCGGCCAGCAGGCCGTAGAGCAGGTACTGCGGCTGGCCGGTGACGAGCAGGGCCGCCAGGCAGATCAGCGCCAGCGTGGAGCCGACGAAGTGCAGCCGGCGGCAGGTGCGGTTGCTGTGTTCGCTGAGGTAGAACGGGTAGAACTCGGCGAAGCTCTTGAAGCTGCGCGGGTTGGCGCCTTGTGCCTGCAAGGGGGTGTTCATGACGGACTCCCGGGCGAGGAGAGAAAGCTCCTGAGGGCATTCAACACCCCGTCGGGGTTTTCCGTCATCAGGGAATGCCCGGCGCGCAGGGTCTGGACGCGCGCGCGCAGCGCGGCCGCCAGATCTTTCGTCGCCGCAGGCGGGGTCATCTGGTCCTGGGCCCCGAGCAGCAGCAGGGCCGGGCACTGCACGCGCCGGGCCGCCTCCAGACCGGCGGCATAGCGGTCGCAGATGGAAAAGTCGATGTGAAAGAGGTTGGCGCCGG
>NZ_JBKBVU010000256.1:0-3592 GCF_046289365.1 Caldimonas sp.
CCGCGCATCAATGCCGCCGGCCGCCTGGCCGACATGACGCTGGGCATCGAATGCCTGCTCACCGACGATGCCACCCGCGCCGCCGAGCTGGCGCAACTGCTCGACGGCATCAACCGCGAGCGCCGCAGCGTGGAAGCCGGCATGCGCGAACAGGCCGAGGCCTTGCTCGAACGCCTGATGCCCACCGGCGACCCCCCGCCTGCCGTCGCGATCTACGACGCCGAATTCCACGAAGGCGTGGTGGGCATCGTCGCCTCGCGCCTGAAGGACCGCGTGCACCGCCCCACCTTCGTCTTCGCCCGCGGCCAGGACGGCCTGCTCAAGGGCTCGGGCCGCTCCATCCCCGGCTTTCACCTGCGCGATGCGCTGGATCTCGTCAGCAAACGCCACCCCGGCGTGCTGCGCAAGTTCGGCGGCCACGCCATGGCCGCCGGCTGCACCGTGGGCGAGGACGATTTCGTCACCTTCGCCCAAGCCTTCGCCACCGTGGCCAGCGAATGGCTGGACGACAGCCTGCTGGCACGCACCGTGGCCACCGACGGCCCGCTGGAGCCGCAATGGTTCCACCCCGAGGTCGTGCAGATCCTGGAGCAGGAAGTCTGGGGCCAGGCCTTCGAGGCGCCGGTCTTCTGCGACGAGGTGGACGTGGTGTCCCAGCGCATCGTCGGCGAACGCCACCTCAAGCTCACCGTGCGCCACGCCGGCCACCTGCGTGATGCGATCTGGTTCGGCCATAGCGACCCCCTGCCCGAACGCAGCCGCCTGGCCTATCGCTTGTCCTTGGACGAATACAACGGCCAGCAGCGGGTGCAGATGGTGGTGGAAACGGCGGGTTGACTCCCCCCGGCCGCGGGGACGGTTGCGACTTGTCACGCCTGCCGGCGGCCGGTGGCGCTAGGCTGGCGGCTTCGGACACGAAGGAGCCGCCATGCCTCCTGATCTGCCTGGCCTGCCGGCCCCCGCCCCCGCGCTCGAAAATGCCCAACGCCGCCACCTGCTGCTGCGCGCCGGGCGCTACGCCACCGCCGTGGCCACCCTGTCGGCCTGCGGCGGAGGCGGCGGCGACGCCGGATCACCATCCCCCCCGCCCCCACCGGGCCCACCACCGCGGATCACGAGCGTGGTCACCGGCTTGGACAAACCTTGGGGGCTCGCCTTCCTGCCCGACGGCAGTGCGCTCGTGACCGAAAAGCCCGGGCGGCTGCGCCGTGTGGGCACCGACGGCACCATCTCGGCCGCCATTGCGGGTGTGCCAGCCGTGTACTACGCAGGCAACACCCAAGGCGGACTGCTCGACGTGGTGATCGATCCGAACTTCGCGAGCAACCGACGCATCTATCTGTCCTATGCCGAACCCGACCAGGGGGGCGCCATCACCGGCATCGGCACCGCCGTGGCGCGCGCCGTGCTGAGCCACGACCATATGAGCCTCAGCCTGGTGACAGTCATCTACCGCCAGATGCCCCGCTTCAACGGCGACGGCCATTTCGGCTCGCGGCTGGTCTTCGGACGCGATGGCCACCTGTTCGTCACCCTGGGCGACCGCCAGGTCCAGAACAATGCCCCGCAAACCACCGACAACCACCTCGGCAAGGTCGTGCGCATCGACACCAACGGCAACAACCCCGGCAACAACTTCAGCGGCCTGATCTGGAGCGTCGGCCACCGCAACCCCCAAGGCGCCGCGATCCACCCCGACACCGGCGAGCTGTGGATCAGCGAGCACGGCCCGCTGGGCGGCGACGAGATCAACCGGGTGCTGCGCGGCGGCAACTACGGTTGGCCGCGTGTGAGCTATGGCTGCCCGTATGACCAGACGCCGGGCAACGCCTGCCGCATCGGCGGCGGCACCCACGCGCCCTCCTTCGCGGAGCCGGCGTGGTACTGGGTCCCCATCTCCTGCGCGCCCGCGGGCATGTGCTTCTACACCGGCGAGCGCTTCCCTGAATGGCGCGGCAACCTCTTCGTGGGCACCATGGCCGACCAGCGCTGCCTGCGACGGCTGACGCTGCGCGGCAACACCATCATCGCCGAAGAACAACTGTTTCGCTCGCTGGACGTGCGCATGCGCGATGTCGAGCAAGGCCCCGATGGCTGGCTCTACGTGCTCGACGAAAGCCGCGGCCACCTCCTGCGCATCGATCGCTGAAGCCCCGACGGCCACCGGGAACCCACGCCCGGTGGCAGACTCCGACGAAAGAATTTCTTTCGGAGTGGACCATGCGAATTCATCAGCGCCTGCTCCTGGCCGCCGCCCTCGGCCTGGCCACCGTGCTGGCCCAGGCCCAGACCCTCAAACCCGTCAGCGTGGCCCGCGGCCTGCAGCACCCCTGGGGCCTGGCCTTCCTGCCCGATGGCCGCATGCTCGTCACCGAACGGCCGGGGCGCCTGCGCATCGTCTCGCCCGACGGCGCGCTCAGCGCACCCGTGGCCGGCGTGCCCAAGGTCGATGCCCGCGGCCAGGGTGGCCTGCTCGACGTGGCGGTCGATCCCGAGTTCGCCAGCAACCGCTTCATCTACCTGAGCTACAGCGAACCCGGCGAGGGCGGCAACAGCACCGCTGTGGCACGCGGGCGGCTGGAAGGCAACGCGCTCGCCGACGTGCAGGTGATCTTCCGCCAGCAGCCCAAAATCAACAGCTCGGCCCACTTCGGCTCGCGCCTGGTGTTCGCGCGCGACGGGCGCCTGTTCATCACCCTGGGCGACCGCTTCGGCCAGCGCAACGAGGCGCAGAACCTGGCCAACCACATCGGCAAGGTGGTGCGCATCGAGCGCGACGGCCGCGTGCCCGCCGACAACCCCTTCGTGGGCCGCACCGACGCCCGCCCCGAGATCTGGAGCTACGGCCACCGCAACGTGCAAGGCGCCGCGCTGCACCCGCAAACCGGCGAACTCTGGACCCATGAACACGGCCCCCAGGGCGGCGACGAACTCAACCTCACCCAGGCCGGCCGCAACTACGGCTGGCCCGTGGCCACCTCCGGCCGCGAATACGGCACCGGACTGAGCATTGGCGAAGGCCCCAGCAAGGCCGGCATGGAAGATCCGCTGCGGGTATGGGTGCCGCGCTCCGTGGCCCCCAGCGGCATGACCTTCTACACCGGCGAGCGCTACCCGCAGTGGAAAGGCCACCTCTTCATCGGCACCCTGCGCGAACAGGCGCTGATCCGCCTCGAACTCGACGGCACGCGCGTGGTGCGCGAAGAACGCCTGCTCACCACCTTGCGCGAGCGCATCCGCGACGTACGCCAGGGGCCCGATGGGTGGCTTTACATCCTGACGGACAACAACGACGGGCAGGTGCTGAGGCTGGAGAACTGAAGGCTGGAGTGCCTTATGCCGCCTGGAGCAGGGACTCGACCTTCACCGCTTCATACGGAAAGACTGGCTGACCGTGGCCACGACGCGCAGATCAACCGGGAGTTGCTGCAGGCCCGCGGGCTGCGCGACGGCATCGCGCGGCGTGCGATGCCCGGGCAGGAGCGGCGCGTGCGGCTGGATTCGCGCAACAAGGCGATCAACGTTCGAGCTGAGCGGACGCCACCGGCAGAGGCGCTTGGCCCTGGACGGGACAATGTACTGGCTGGCCCGG
>NZ_JBKBVU010000257.1:0-3589 GCF_046289365.1 Caldimonas sp.
ACAGTGAAACGCCTCAGCGCCGATGATAGTGCGGTCTCCCGTGTGAAAGTAGGTCATCGTCAGGCTACATCCCTCCAACCCCCACCACCTACCAAGGCGGTGGGGGTTTGTTTTTGATCAGGACCCTCTCCAATCCCCAGCCCAACAACCCACGGTCAGGCATCGACGATCGTGTCGCTGTCGCGCCGTAAGGCGCCGGAAGCGCACAAGGCGTCCACGATGGCCACTTGCCAAGCCGGCCAGGGCTGGCTGAAGAAGTAGTGCTGATGAAGCAGGCGGACGTAGGGGGTGGCATCGAGCCAGGCAAGCAGTTCAGGCCAGGTCTGACGGCGTACTTCGAGCAGGTGGAACTTCACCAGCACCTTGGCGGCATACCAGGCATGACGCAAGGGGTCCGCTCTGAAGCCGGCCAACTTCGCTAGGGCGCGATCGATGGCCGCCTCGACGTCGTCGAACGCGCGGCCGTGACCGGGAAGAACCCGGCGTGCCCCCAGGCTGCGGATCAGCGCCAGCGTGGCGTGCACGTCGTCAAAACCTGGCTGACCGACCAGCTCGGGAAAGACCACACCGAAGCCGTTCTCCCACAAAGCATCGGCCGAAATGAGCAGGCCGTCCTGGGCATCGAACAGCATCAGGGCATGGGGATCGTGGCCCGGGGCGGCGATCACGTTCCAACTGCGCCGGCCGTGACGCAGGGTGTCGCCCGGCTGGAGCGCCGCATCGGGAACGAAACGCTCACAGCGCTGGCCGGTGGCCTGGAAGCTGAGGTGCTCGGGATCCCAGGCCAGGGCTGCCTGGTACTCGGCCTGAGGCACCCAGATCGGGGTGCCATGGCGGCGGGCCAAGGCGGCGTTGCCGCCGCAGTGGTCCGAGTGCAGATGGGTGTTGACGATCGCGCGCAACCGTCGCCCCTGCAGGGCCTGCTCGACCAGCGCAAGCGTCTGATCGGCATGGCTCACGTAGCCGGTGTCGACGAGGAGGGTGCCGTCGGGGTCGTCGTCGAGGAGCAGGATGTTGTTCGACGACAGCCAGCCTCGCTCGAGGACGCGGATGTCGTCGGGAAGCGGCCCCATGGGCAGCGCAGCGCCGGCTTCAGCCGCGCAGTTCGCGGCGCAGGATCTTGCCGACGTTGGACTTGGGCAACTCGTCGCGGAACTCGATGTACTTCGGGCGTTTGTAGGCGGTGAAGTTCTGCTTGCAGTACTCGATCAGGTCTTCCTCGACGAGGGTCGGATCCTTCTTGACAACGAAGAGCTTGACGGCTTCGCCGGACTTGGCGTCGGGCACACCGACCGCCGCACATTCGAGCACGCCCGGATGCAGGTTGACGACCTGCTCGATTTCGTTGGGATAGACGTTGAAGCCCGAGACCAGGATCATGTCCTTCTTGCGATCCACGATCTTCACGTAGCCTCGCTCGTCCATCACGCCGATGTCTCCGGAGCGGAAGAAGCCGTCGGGGGTCATCACCTTGGCGGTCTCGTCAGGACGGTTCCAGTAGCCGGCCATGACCTGCGGGCCACGGATGCAGATTTCGCCCGGCTGCCCGAAGGGCAGGTCCCGGCCGTCGTCGTCACGGATCGCGATGTCGGTGGAGGGGATGGGCAGGCCGATCGTGCCGGTGAATTCCTTGAGGTCCAGGCGGTTGCTGGTGGCCACGGGCGAGGTCTCGGACAGGCCGTAGCCTTCGACGACGGGGCAGCCGGTGATCTTCAGCCATTTGTCGGCGGTGGCCTTCTGCACGGCCATGCCGCCGCCGTTGCTGACCACCAGCTCGGAGAAGTCCAGACGGGCGAAGTCCGGTTCGTTGGCCAGGGCGTTGAAGAGGGTGTTGACCGCCGGGAACATGTTGACACGGTGCTTCTGCAGTGTCTTGATGAAGCCGGGGATGTCCCGCGGGTTGGGGATGAGCAGGTTCATCGAGCCCAGGCGCGCGCCCATCATGTAGCAGATCGTCAGCGCGAAGATGTGATAGAGCGGCAGCGCGCACACGACGGTGAGCGGCTTGTCGCCCAGCTTGTCGAGCATGGGCTTGAACCAGGCTTCGGTCTGCAGGATGTTGGCGATGACGTTGCGGTGGGTGAGCGTGGCGCCTTTGGAGACGCCGGTGGTACCGCCGGTGTACTGGAGGAAGGCGACGTCGCTGGGCGACATCGGCGCTCGCTGCAGGCTCATGCGATGGCCTTCGGCCAGGGCCATGTTGAAGCGGGTGACGGTGCGCCCCCGGTCCATCGGCAGTTTGAACTCGGGCACCATCTTGCGCACGTGGCGCACGACGAAGTTGACGAGCAGGCCCTTCCAGAAGCCGAGCATGTCGCCCATCGCGGCCAGCACGACATGCTGCACGGAAGTGCGGTCGATCACTTCCTGCAACGTGGTGGCGAAGTTTTCGAGGAGGATGATGGCTTTGGCGCCGGAGTCCTTGAGCTGATGCTCGAGTTCACGCGGGGTGTAGAGCGGGTTGACGTTGACCACCGCGAAGCCTGCCCGCAGCACGGCTGCGATGGCCACGGTGTACTGCAGCACGTTGGGCATCATCAGGGCAACGCGGTCACCGCGCTGCAGTCCCTTGGATTGCAGCCAGGCGCCCAGCGCGGCGGACATCTCGTCGATGTCGCGGTAGGTGATGGCCACGTCCATGCACATGGCGGCACGGCGTGAGGCGTGCTTGCGGAAGGCCTCCTCCAGCAGCTCGGGCAGGGACTGATAGACGTCGACCTCGACCTCGGCCGGCACGCCGGGGGGGTAGTGCTTCAGCCAGGGCTTGGTCTCGAGCGCGATGGATACGGCAGACACGGTGACTCCAGATCGAGGAAACGTCCCCGATTCTTGGAGGCTGGCCGACTCATGCCAACGGTAATTGCACTAACGCACGGTCGTTCGCTCGTCCCGGGCCTGTCGCCAAGGCGACAGCATCGGGTGCGAACAGGCGCTCGATCAGTTCGCGCTCGCGGGTCTCGATGCAATGCAGGAACTCCTCAGCACCGCCCATGGCGCGGAAGGTGTCGAAGCCGGCTTCGAGGAAGCGCTGCAGGTCGCCCAAGCCGGCGGCCTTGGCGGGGCCGCGCATCATGTGCAGGCTGGCGCGCAGCATGGGCTGGCGGGCGTAGCCGTCGAGCGAGCGGCCGACGGCCAGCGTGAGCTCGAGCTGCAGGCGACGCTGGTCGGGTTCGCCACAGGTCTGCCAGGCCCGCACGTAGCGGCCTGGATCGAGGGGCAGGCCGTTCAAGGCCTGCGCCATCCGTGTGTCCAGCCGTTCGGACAGGGCGTGCACGCGCGCCAGGCGCAGCACGGTCTCGACGATGTGCCGCGGGAACAGGCGCACCAGGGTCGGCACGATGCGGGCGAACTGGGCGTCGCGCAGGCTGAAGTCGCCCGGGCCGTAGAGTTCGTCGAGGAAAAAGCGGGCCGGCGGGCCATGGCGGGGGCTGGCGAGCAGGTCGGCGTAGGTCCGGCGGAAACGGGCCTGCTGGTAGCGCTTCAGGGCCTCGACGCGTGTACCGAGGGCCGGGTCGGGAGGGGGGGAGGGGGGGGGGGGGGGGAAATCTGCGAAGTTGTTGGAGGGGGGTTCTGGCCTGGAGGGGAGGGG
>NZ_JBKBVU010000258.1:0-3556 GCF_046289365.1 Caldimonas sp.
TCTCGGGGGCGGGCTTCTCGACGATCTGGGTCAGGTCCATCAGGCGCTCGTTCACCGGCGTGCCGGCGCAGATGCCGTAGCGCCGCGTCTGCTCGGCCGGCACTTCCTGCACGGCCAGGATGGACACGCGCCATTCGCTGAAGATCTCGACCATCTGGCGGGTGATGCCTTTGGCGCCCACCATCAGGTCGTCAGCCAACAGCACGGCAAAGGGATCGTTGCCCACCAGGCGCTCGGCGCACAGCACGGCGTGTCCCAGGCCCAGCATCTTGGGCTGGCGGACGAACACGCATTCCATGTCCTCGGGCTTGATGGACTGCACCACTTTCAGCAGCTCGTGCTTGCCGGCGGCTTCGAGCTCGGTTTCCAGCTCGTAAGCCATGTCGAAGTGGTCTTCGATCGGGCGCTTGGTGCGGCCGGTCACGAAGATCATCTCGCGGATGCCCGCGTCGTAGGCTTCCTCGACGGCGTACTGGATGAGCGGCTTGTCCACCACGGGCAGCATCTCCTTGGGCTGCGCCTTGGTGGCGGGCAGGAAGCGGGTGCCGAGGCCGGCAACGGGAAAAACGGCTTTGGTGATCATGGGCGTGTTTGTACTCGTTTCCGCGGAGGGCTGTCTGTCGGCCTCCCGCGGACAGGGGGCCCCTGAACATGGGGCCGGCCTTGCTCAGCCCAGGCGGGCGATCTGCTCACGCAGCTTGGCCAGCGTCGATCCAAAGTCAGCCAGGCGCTGCCGTTCCTGCTCGACCACGGCCGCCGGGGCGCGCGCCACGAAGCTCTCGTTGCCGAGCTTGGCGCTGGCCTTGGCGATTTCGGCCTCCAGTCGCTTGACTTCCTTGCCCAGGCGCTCGCGCTCGGCAGCCACATCGATTTCCACATGCAGCGCCAGGTGGGCCTCGCCCAGCACGGACACCGGCGCCAGCTTCGTCGCCTCGGCAAAGGCGGCGGTGTCGGTGAACAGCTTCACGTCGCTGAGCTTGGCCAGGGCCTTGAGCAGCGGGGCGGCGGCCTCGATGAAGGCGGCGTCGCCCAAGGCATACAGCGGCACGCGCTCGGCCGGCGACAGGCCCATCTCGCCGCGCAGGTTGCGGCACGCGCCCACCAGGGCCTTGAGCTTGTCCATCCAGGCGTCGGCCTGGGCGTCGATGCGCTCGGGCTGGGCCACGGGGTAGGGCGCGCTCACGATGAAGGCCTCCGAGCCCGCCGCCTTGCGGCCGGCCACCGGGGCCACCTTCTGCCAGAGTTCTTCCGTGATGAACGGGGTGATCGGATGCAGCAGGCGCAGCACGGTCTCGAGCACGCGGATCAGGGTGCGTCGCGTTGCGCGTTGCCGGGCGGCGTCGCCGGTGGCGATCTGCACCTTGGCGATCTCGAGGTACCAGTCGCAGTACTGGTCCCACACGAACTGGTAGATCGCGTTGGCCACATTGTCCAGCCGGTAGTCCGCGAAGCCCTGGGCCACGGCGGCCTCCACCCGCTGCAGCTCGCCCACGATCCAGCGGTCGGCCTGCGAGAAGTCGAGGTAGCCGCCGCTCACGCACTCCTGGGCGCCGTGCTCGGCCAGACCGCAGTCCTGGCCCTGGCAGTTCATCAGCACGAAGCGCGTGGCGTTCCACAGCTTGTTGCAGAAGTTGCGGTAACCCTCGCAGCGCTTGCTGTCGAAGTTGATGTTGCGACCCAGGCTGGCCAGCGCAGCGAAGGTGAAGCGCAGCGCATCGGCCCCATAGCCGGGGATGCCCTCGGGAAATTCTTTCTTCGTGGCCTCACGCACCTTGGGCGCGGTCTCGGGCCGGCGCAGGCCGGTGGTGCGTTTTTCGAGCAGGGGTTCGAGTGCGATGCCGTCGATCAGGTCCACCGGGTCGAGCACGTTGCCCTCGGACTTGCTCATCTTCTTGCCATGGGCGTCGCGCACCAGGCCGTGGATGTAGACGTGGTGGAAAGGCACCTGGCCGGTGAAGTGCACCGTCATCATGATCATCCGGGCCACCCAGAAGAAGATGATGTCGAAGCCGGTGACCAGCACGGACGAGGGCAGGAAGAGTTCGAGCTCCTTCGTCTTCTCAGGCCAGCCCAGCGAGGAGAAAGGCACCAGGGCCGAGGAGTACCAGGTGTCGAGCACGTCCTCGTCGCGCGTGAGAGCGCCGGTGTAGCCGGCTTCAGTCGCCTTGGCACGGGCCTCTTCTTCGCTGCGGGCCACGAAGAGCTCGCCGCCCGTGCCGTACCAGGCGGGGATCTGGTGGCCCCACCAGAGCTGACGGGAGATGCACCAGTCCTGGATGTTCTTCATCCACTGGTGGTAGGTGTTCACCCACTGCTCGGGGAAAAACTTCACCGAGCCGTTGTCGACCACCTCGATGGCCTTCTGCGCGATGCTCTTGCCGTCGGGCCCGGGCTTGCTCACGGCCACAAACCACTGGTCGGTGAGCATGGGCTCGACGATCTGGCCGGTGCGCTCGCAGCGCGGCACCATGAGCTTGTGCTTCTTCACCTGCACCAGCAGGCCCTGGGCTTCGAGATCGGCCACCACCTTCTTGCGGGCCTCGAAGCGGTCCAGGCCCCGATAGGCTTCGGGCACCTCTTCGTTGGTCTTCGCGTCGAGCGTGAAGATCGTGATCATCGGCAGCCCATGCCGCTGGCCCACCGCGTAGTCATTGAAGTCGTGCGCCGGCGTCACCTTCACCACGCCGGTGCCGAATTCGCGGTCCACGTATTCGTCGGTGATCACGGGGATGGTGCGGCCGGTCAGCGGCAGCCTCACTTGCTTGCCGTGGAAGGCGGTGTAGCGCTCGTCCTCGGGGTGCACCATCACGGCGGTATCGCCCAGCATCGTCTCGGGCCGGGTGGTGGCCACCACCACCTCGCCGGAACCGTCGGCCAGCGGATAGCGGATCAGCCAGAGATGACCGTCTTCCTCTTCGCTGGTGACCTCCAGGTCGGACACGGCCGACTTGAGCACCGGGTCCCAGTTCACCAGGCGCTTGCCGCGGTAGATCAGCCCCTGCTCGTACAGCCGCACGAAGGTTTCGGTGACCACCTTGGACAGCTTCTCGTCCATCGTGAAGTACTCGTGGCCCCAGCTCACCGAGTCACCCATGCGGCGCATCTGGCGGGTGATGGTGGAGCCGGAGGCCTCCTTCCATTCCCACACCTTGGCCACGAAATTCTTGCGTCCGAGGTCGTGGCGCGACTGGCCGGTTTTGGCCTGGAGTTGGCGCTCCACCACGATCTGGGTGGCGATGCCGGCATGGTCGGTGCCGGGCACCCACAGGGTGTTGTGGCCGCGCATGCGGTGGTAGCGCGTGAGCGCGTCCATGATCGTCTGATTGAACGCATGGCCCATGTGCAGCGTGCCGGTGACGTTGGGCGGCGGCAACTGGATGCAAAACGAGGGCCGGGCCGGGTCGAGCGTGGGCGCGTACAGGCCGCGCTGCTCCCACAGCGGGCCCCAGTGGGCCTCGATGGCGGCGGGCTCGAAGGACTTGGCGAGTTCGGTCATGGGGCCGGGCGTGCGAGGGGAAAACGAAAGCGGCGTCCCACGGGACGCCGCCAAACCTGG
>NZ_JBKBVU010000037.1:0-22257 GCF_046289365.1 Caldimonas sp.
AGCTGGTGTGGTCCATCCGCTGGGGAGCGGACACCGTGATGGACCTGTCCACGGGTCGCAACATCCACACCACCCGCGACTGGATCTTGCGCAATTCACCGGTACCCATCGGCACCGTGCCCATCTACCAGGCGCTGGAGAAGGTGGGCGGGGTAGCCGAGGACCTCACCTGGTCCATCTTCCGCGACACCCTGATCGAGCAGGCCGAGCAGGGCGTGGACTACTTCACCATCCACGCCGGCGTGCGGCTGGCCTACATCCCGCTCACGGCGCGGCGGCGCACCGGCATCGTCTCGCGCGGCGGCTCCATCCTGGCCAAGTGGTGCATGGCCCATCACCGCGAAAACTTCCTCTACACGCACTTCGAAGAGATCTGCGAGATCATGAAGGCTTACGACGTGAGCTTCTCGCTAGGCGACGGCCTGCGCCCGGGCTCGCTGGCCGATGCCAACGACGAAGCGCAGTTTGCCGAGCTGCGCACGCTGGGCGAGCTCACGCAGATCGCCTGGAAGCACGACGTGCAGACCATGATCGAAGGCCCCGGCCATGTGCCCCTGCACCTGATCCAGGCCAACATGGAAGAGCAGCTCAGGCACTGCCACGAAGCGCCGTTCTACACCCTGGGGCCGCTCACCATCGACGTCGCGCCGGGCTACGACCACATCGCTTCGGCCATCGGTGCGGCCATGATCGGCTGGTTCGGCACGGCCATGCTGTGCTACGTCACGCCCAAGGAGCACCTGGGCCTGCCTGACCGCGACGATGTGAAGCAGGGCCTGATCGCCTACAAGATCGCCGCCCATGCCGCCGACATCGCCAAGGGGCACCCCGGGGCCCGGGCGCGCGACGATGCACTGTCGAAGGCGCGCTTCGAGTTCCGCTGGACCGACCAGTTCAACCTGGGCCTGGACCCGGACACCGCGCGTGAGTTCCACGACGAAACCCTGCCGAAAGACAGTGCCAAGGTGGCGCACTTCTGCTCGATGTGCGGCCCCAAGTTCTGCTCGATGAGAATCACCCAGGAGGTGCGCGAATTCGCCGCGAAGCAAGGGGTCGCGGAGGATCAGGCCTTGGCTGAAGGCTTGGCGGCGAAGTCCGAGGAGTTCCGCCGAGCCGGCGGCGAGCTCTACGTCCCGCTGCATCCACAGGGCTGAGCCATGGCGGCAATGTCCATCGGCATTGCCGGTGCCGGCCTGCTGGGGCGGTTGCTGGCGTGGCAGTTGTCGGGCGCCGGGCACCGCGTCACCGTCTTCGACCCCGCCGAGGGGCCGCAGGCACGGGGTGCGGCGGGCTGGACGGCAGCCGGGATGCTGAGCCCCCTGGCGGAACTCGAATGCGCCAACACCGAGTTGGCGCGGCTGGGCCTGCGCTCGCTGGCGCTGTGGCCGCGCATCGTGGCGGAGCTGCCCATGCCCGTGGATCTGCGCATCGACGGCAGTCTGCTGCTGGCCCACGGCAGCGACCTCGGCGCAGCGCGGCGTCTGGTGGATCTGCTGACGGCCAAGGCACCCGCAGGCCGGCGGCCCGAACCGCTGACACCCGAACGCTTGCGGGAGCTCGAACCCGCCGTGCACGGGCCCGCCCATGCCTGGCTGCTGCACGAAGAAGGGCGCATCCACACCGTGCAGGCCATGCAGGCGCTGGCCGCAGGGGCCAGTGAGCGGGGTGTTCAGTGGTGCTGGGGCGAGGCGGTGCACGGCATCGAGCCCGGACGCATCGACGGGCAGCCCTACGACTGGGTCTTCGACGTGCGCGGGCTCGGCGCGCGCCCCGAGCTGCCTGTACGCGGCGTACGCGGCGAGATCTTCTGGCTGCACGCACCGGGTGTGGTGCTGCATCGCCCCTTGCGGCTGCTGCATCCGCGCTGGCGGGTCTATCTGGTGCCGCGCCCCGGTGATCTGATCGTGGTGGGTGCGAGCGAGATCGAGTCGGAAGATCGCTCGCCGGTGTCCGTGCGCAGCACCCTGGCCCTGCTGTCGGCGGCCCACAGCGTGCTGCCCGAATTGGCCGAGGCGCGCATCGTGCACAGCGAGGTCAACCTGCGCCCCGCACTGCCCGACAACCTGCCTCGCCTGGACGTGATGCCGGGGCTCACGCGCATCAACGGGCTGTTTCGCCACGGTTGGCTGCTGGCGCCCGCGCTCGTCGAGCAGGCCCTGGCGGCGATGGCGCCGCACACCGAGGCGGATCTCGCATGATGCCAACCGATACCCCCTCTTCGGATTGCCGGGTCCGGGTCAATGGCGAAATCCACCAGGTCGCGGCGGGCACCACGCTTGAGCAGCTGCTGATATCGCTCGGCCTGGCATCGCACAGCGTGGCCACCGCGCTCAACGGCGACTTCGTGCCGCGAAACGACCGGGCCGGCCGCGTGCTGCGCGACGGTGATCACGTGACCTGTTTCCAACCCATCGTCGGAGGTTAGAGATGTCTGCAGACGACTTCCTCCTGGCCGGTGTGCGCCTGCGCAGCCGCTTCCTGCTCGGCACGGCCGGCTATCCCTCGCCCCAGGTGCTGCGCGAGGCCATCGCCGCCTCGGGCGCCGAGGTGGTGACTCTGGGCCTGAAGCGCCAGCTCGCCGCCGGCGCCGGGGACAACGGCTTCATCGACATCGTGCGCGAAAGCGGCGCGCGCCTGCTGCCCAACACCGCCGGCTGCCGCAGCGCCCGCGAGGCCATCACCCTGGCCCACATGGCGCGCGAGCTGCTGCAAACCCACTGGATCAAGCTCGAAGTGGTGGGCGACGAGCACACCCTGCAGCCCGATCCCTTCGAACTGGTGCAGGCCGCGCAGCAGCTCGTGAAAGACGGTTTCGAAGTCTTCCCCTACTGCACCGACGATCTGGTGACCTGCCAGCGCCTGCTCGATGTGGGCTGCCGCATCCTCATGCCCTGGGGGGCTCCCATCGGGTCGGGCCAGGGCCTGCTCAACCCCTGGGCCCTGCGCACGCTGCGCTCGCGGCTGCCGGAGGCCACGCTCATCGTCGATGCCGGCATCGGGGCGCCCTCGCATGCCGCACAGGCGATGGAGCTGGGCTTCGATGCCGTGCTGCTCAATTCCGCGGTGGCCCATGCCCACGATCCGGTGGGCATGGCCACCGCTTTTCGCCACGCGATCGACGCAGGGCGCAGGGGCTGGTGCAGCGGCCTGATGGCGCAGCAAGACATGGCCGTGGCTTCCACCCCCGTGGCCGGTCGGCCCTTCGACCTGTGACGCCGCCCATCGTCTGGAGCATCGCCGGCTCCGATTCCGGCGGCGGGGCGGGCCTGCAGGCCGACCTCAAGGCCTTCGACGCCTTCGACGTGCATGGCTGCACCGCCGTGGCCGCCATCACGGCCCAGCACTCGCGCTCGGTGTGCCGCATCGACGTGTTGGAGACCGAGGTGCTCGAAGCCCAGTTGGCCGCGCTGGCGCAGGATCTGCCGCCCCGGGCGATCAAGCTCGGCCTGCTGGGCAGCGTCGACAACGCGCGGTGCGTGGCCCGCTGGGTGGACCGCCTGCGCTCGCGTCACCCGGTGGCCCTGGTGTTCGATCCGGTACGCGCGTCGACCACCGGGGCCTGTTTTGCCGATGATGCCCTGCGCCAGGTGTTTGTCGATGAGCTGTTGCCACGCGCGACCCTGATCACACCCAACCGGGACGAAGCGGCCTGGCTGCTCGGTCGGGAGCGGCTCGGCCAGGCCGATCTGGGGCAAGCCGCGCAGGCCCTGAGAGCGCAGGGCGCGCAGGCGGTGGCCATCACCGGCGGTGACGCGGGCGGCCTGCTCGCCCGCGACTGGATCGCCACGCCCCAGGCCGAGGGCTGGCTGGACCTGCCGCGCCTGGCCACCGCCCACCACCATGGCAGCGGCTGCGTGTTTGCGGCCTCGGCCGCAGCGGCGCTGGCCTGGGGCCATTGCGAGGCCGATGCCCTGGTGCTGGCCAAGATGGCCACGGCCGAGGCCCTGCGTCGCAGCCATCCGGCGGGGCAGGGGGCCGGCCCGGTACGCCCGGGCTCCGGCTTCGCCCGGCGACTGGAGAACCTGCCTCGGTTGCGGCCTCCGAACTGGGCAGTGGACGAGACGCCGGGCTTTGCGCCGCTGGAACGGCCGGCCCTGGGCTTGTATGCCATCGTGGACAGCGCCGAGGGGGTGGAACGCCTGCTGGCCGCCGGGGCGCGGACCGTGCAACTGCGCATCAAAGGGGCCTGCGCAGCGACTCTGCGCGAAGCCGTGCGGCGCAGCGTACGCGCGGCGCGGGCGGTGGGTGCCCAGCTCTTCATCAACGACCACTGGGCGCTGGCTCTGGAGGAGGGCGCCTATGGCGTGCATCTGGGGCAGGAGGATCTGCTGGCGCTGGACGCACAGGCCTTAAGCGCCCTGCGCCGTGCCGGAGTGCGCCTGGGGCTGAGCACCCATAGCCATTGGGAGGTCTGCCGCGCCCTGGCATTGCGGCCGAGCTACATCGCCTGCGGGCCCATCCATCCCACCACGACCAAGGAGATGCCCTGGATTCCACAGGGCGAGGACAACCTGGCCTACTGGTGCCAGTTGCTCGATTGTCCGGTGGTGGCCATTGCCGGGATGGACGAGACCCGCTCCCGCGAAGCCGCGCGCTGCGGTGCCGCCGGCGTGGCGGTGCTGCGCGGCCTCGGGCAGGCGTCCGACCTGCCGGCGACCTTGCAGCGCCTGCACGCCGCCATCATGGAGGGCGCCTGGGGCCCGCGCCGACCGGCGCCGTCCCGCGCCCGTCCCAGTCTGCCCGGCCCGGTCCCGCTCATGCCGGGCGATACACTGCAGGCTTTCGCCGACCCACACTCCCTCGAACGATGACCGAAGCCACCGTCTCGCCCCAGCCCGTCCATTGGGTCCGCCCCGGCACGCCGGCCGAGCCGCACGCGCCACGCTGGCCCCGTCAGGCCGTGCTGGCCCTGTTCGAGCTGCCCTTCAACGATCTGCTGTACCGGGCCCAGCAGGTGCACCGCCAGCACTTCGATGCCAACGAGGTGCAACGCTCCACGCTGCTGTCGATCAAGACCGGCGGTTGCCCCGAGGACTGCAGCTACTGTCCCCAGTCGGTGCACTACGACACCGGCGTGCAAGCCGGCAAGCTGCTCGATGTGGACGAGGTGCGCCGTGCCGCGGCGGCTGCGAAGGAGCAGGGCGCCAGCCGTTTCTGCATGGGAGCAGCGTGGCGTGCGCCCAAAGACCGCGACATCGAAAAAGTGGCCGAGCTGGTGCGCACCGTGAAGGACCTGGGCCTGGAGGCCTGCTGCACCCTGGGCATGCTCACCGACAGCCAGGCGCGCACGCTCAAGGCGGCGGGTCTGGACTACTACAACCACAACCTCGACACCGCCCCTGAGGCCTATGGCCGCATCATCAGCACGCGCGACTACCAGGACCGCCTCGACACCCTGGAGCGTGTGCGTGCCGCCGGCATGCACGTGTGCAGCGGTGGCATCGTGGGCATGGGCGAGTCGCGCGAGGAGCGCGCCGGGCTGATCGCCCAGCTCGCCAACATGGACCCCTACCCCGAATCGGTGCCGATCAACCATCTGGTGCAGGTGGAGGGCACGCCGCTGCATGGCCTGGACCCGCTCGACCCGCTGGAGTTCGTGCGCACCATCGCGGTGGCGCGCATCACCATGCCCACCGCCCGGGTGCGCCTGTCGGCCGGCCGCCAGCAGATGAGCGAAGCCGTGCAGGCCCTGTGCTTCCTCGCCGGGGCCAATTCCATCTTCTATGGCGACAAGCTGCTCACCACCGGCAACCCGGACTGGGAGCGCGACCAGCGCCTGTTCGCCAAGCTGGGCTTGCGCAGTTGCTGACGCGAAATGGACAGCGCGTGATGCGCTGCCATGCCATCATCCCGGCATGAAACCCGTCGTCCAGGAACTCGTCGAGCTGCTGCAGGTCGAGCAGCTCGAGCTCAACCTCTTTCGCGGCGTCAGCGGCGACATCGGCAGCCCACGTGTCTTCGGCGGCCAGGTGCTGGGCCAGGCCTTGATGGCCGCCGCCCGCACGGTCGATCCTTCGCGCCGCGTGCACTCCTTGCACGCTTACTTCCTTCGGCCGGGGGACAAGAACGCCCGCATCGTGTACGACGTCGAGCGCATCCGCGACGGCGGCAGCTTCACCACACGGCGTGTGGTCGCCATCCAGCACGGGCAGCCCATCTTCAACTTCGCGGCGTCCTTCCATGTGAGGGAGGAGGGTGCCCACCACGCCAGCGTCATGCCACACGTGCCCGGCCCTGAAGGCCTGGTCAGTGAATGGCAGTTGCGCCAGGCTTGGCTGCACAAAGTGCCCGAGTCGCTGCGTGGCGTGCTGCATGCCGAAACCGCCATCGAGATCCGGCCTGTTGCGCCGCTGGATGCATTCGATCCACCACCCGCACCGCCGCGACACGATGCATGGCTGCGCGCGGCCGACCGGTTGCCGGATGATCCGGTGCTGCACCAGGCCATGCTGGCGTACTCGTCGGACTTCGGCCTGCTGCGCCCGGCGCTCATGCCTCACGGCTTGAGCTTCTACCAAGGCCACGTCCAGGTGGTCAGCCTCGACCATGCTATGTGGTTCCATGGGGACTTTCGCATGGACGAATGGCTGCTCTACATCACCGAATCGCCGTGGGCCGGTGCGGCGCGTGGCTTCAGCCGGGGGCAGATCTACACCCAAGATGGCCGCTTGATCGCCTCGGTGGCGCAAGAAGGTTTGATGCGGCAGACCTCGGTGGCCGAGCGTCGCCGCTGAGCCGCAGCGGCGAGCAGCCTCAGTGGCTCGGCCTCGGGGCCAGGGCCAAGCGCAGCCCAAACAGCAGCAGGGCGGCACCGGTCACCCCATTGAGCGCGCGCACGACCGGAGGGCGGCGCAGCCACTGCGCCAAAGGCCCAGTGAGGGCGATGAGCACGGCAAACCACAGCAAGCCCATCAGCGCGTGCACGCCGGCGAGCAAGACACTGAACACAAACACATCGGCCCCGGGCGGCACGAACTGCGGCAACAAGCTCACATAGAACACCCCCACCTTGGGGTTCAGCAGATTCGTGAGCAGCCCCCGCACGAACCAGTCCGAGCCGCCCGCGTTGGCCCCCTGCGGCAGGCCGCCAGGCGCAGCCGGCTGGGCCTTCAGCGCCGTCCACAGCATGCGTCCCCCCAGGTAGCACAAATACCCGGCCCCGGCGAACTGCAAGAGGGTGTAGGCCAGCGTCGAAAGCGCCAGCAACGCGCCCAAGCCTGCGGCGACGATCAGGCCCCAGGCCAGCACGCCGCACACGATGCCCAGGGCCGCGCGCCAGGCCGGCCGCGGGCCTTCCACGGCGGCCGTACGCAGCACCAAAGCGGTGTCCAGACCCGGGGTGATCGTCAGCAGCGCGGCGGCTGCACCGAAAGCCAGCAAAGAGGTCAAGGCAGCGCTCATGAAAGACAAGACGGGGAGATTCCTTGAAAAACCATGCCCGTGAAACGGAGCCCCGTGTCGCTGGCATGATGGCCCATGACTGCATTTTCACAGAGGCCGCCATGCGACGTGCAGCCACCGTCGATCGAAGGATGTTCGTCTTGGGCGCCCTGGCCTTGGCCCTGACCACGGCCCATGCCCAGCTCAAACCGGGCGAGCCGGCACCCGTGTTCACTTTGGAAGCCGCCCTGGGAGGGCGGGAGTTTCGATTCGACCTCTCGCAGACCCTGGCCAAAGGACCCGTGGTCCTGTACTTCTACCCGAAAGCCTTCACGGCAGGCTGTACGTACGAGGCCCAGTTGTTCGCCCAGGCCAGTGAGCGCTTTGCCGCTTTGGGCGCCACGGTGATCGGGGTGTCCAGCGATGACATCGACACGCTCAAGCGGTTCTCCGTCGAGGCCTGTCGCGATCGGTTCGCCGTGGGCGCCGACCCCGACGGGCGCATCATACGGGCCTACAAAGCCCAGATCGCCTCACGCCCGGACATGGCCGATCGCATCTCGTATGTCATCAGCCCCGAAGGCCGCATCATTCACGTTCACCACCACGCCAATCCAGAGGGGCATGTGGACGGCACCTTGGAAGCGGTCGAGCGGTGGATGGCTCGACAGCAGCGACGTTGAGCCGCGACCTCGCGGCCGCCCACTCCTTCTGCGCATCATCAATTTGACATAATATACATTATCAACAATCTAGAGCATGGCGATCCGAGGGAGTGGGGTCCGAGGAGCTGCGTACCGTCGGTCGCCGAGTTTGCGACGGCGCTGCAGGCAGCTCCACCCGGGCCAGCAGGCCGCCTTCTGGCGCGGTGTCGAGCGTGAGCGTGCCTGCGTATGCTCGAATGCGATCGGCTGCGATGGCCAGGCCGAGTCCATGACCGGTACCGGATTGATCCAGACGGGCACCGCGGCCCAGGAGGTGTTCTCTTTGCTCGGGCGGGATGCCGGGCCCGTCGTCGGCGACTTCGATGACGAGTCGCGCGTGTCGTTCGCGCGCTGTGATGCGAACATGCGCACGGGCCCAGTGCAGCGCATTTTCGGCCAGTGCGCTCAGGATTTCTGCCAGGTCCTCGGACTCGCCACGAAAGATCAAGGCATCGTCCGCTTCGATGGTCAATGTCTTCGTATGCCGTGCCGCTTGCGCGCGCAAGACCAGTGCCAGATCTTCCAGAACCGGCCCGAGCGCAGTGCGGGCGGCGGGGTTCAGACCAGCGTTGGTTGCTTGGGCGCGGCGCAAATGCCATCGGATCATCGCATCCATGCGTGCGATCAGCGCAGCGTCCTCGGCACTGGCCCGGTTGGCCAGCACGGCCAGTGGGGTCTTGAGCGCATGCGCCAGGTCGGCGGCTTGCGCCTTGGCTCGTGCGGCCTGCTCGGCGTTGACGTCCAGCAGTCGCTGCAGTTCGACAGCCAAGGGGCGAAGTTCGGCGACTTGGGTCGAAGGCAAGCCAGAGCTGCGGCCTTCACGCAAGGCAGCAAGGCCTGCAGCAAATTCACGCAGATCTCGCAGTCCCACGCGCACGGCCAGCAACAGCGCGGCCAGGATCGCACTGCCGAGCACCCAAAGCGACACCATCAGCGGCATGCGGATCGCGGAGAGCTCGGCCTGGACTTCGTCGTTGGGCAATGTCACCGTCACGCGCAGTGGTCTGGCATCGCCCGGTGCGGTGTAGGTTTCCTCATGTGCGCGCAACACCTCGCCGCCGGGCCCTTGCCGCCCCGGCGCCGACAGCTCGGCACCCAACAGCGATGACGACCGCGCAAGCACCGCGGTGCCGTCGGTCACCTGCCAATACCAACCCGAGTATGGGGCTTCGAAGCGGGGATCCGAGGGGCCGGGATGGACGGTCAAGCTGCCGGCTTCCAAATCGCTCCACTCGGAATCCGCCATCACAGCCCGCGCGGCTGCCGCCAGTTCGGCATCGAGCCGGTGCTCCACAAACCCTTGCAGCAAGGTCGAAATTCCCGCCCAGGCCGCAAGCAAAGCGGCTGCCGTCAAGCCGGCTCCCCAGGCCATGAGGCGGGCGTGAATCGACCGTGTTCTCATGACGGATCGTCGGGCAAGAGCCGGTACCCGGCCCCCCGGTGCGTTTCGATCCGACTTTCACCGATTTTTCGCCGGATGCGACCGATCAGCACCTCGAGCGAGCGAAAGTCGCGCTCGCTGTCCCCGTCGTACACATGCTCGGCCAGCTCGGCGCGAGCGACCACCCTGCCCTTGTTCAGCATCAGGTGACGCAGCAATCGGGCCTCGAAATCCGTCAGGGGGATCGGCAGGCCTTCGAGCGTGATCTGGCCGGTGGACGTGTCGAGCACGAGTGCGCCGGCCGCCACCTCGGCCGCAGCATGGCCCGCAGCACGGCGGATCAGCGCGGCCAGACGCAGCACCAGTTCCTGCATACGAAACGGTTTGAGCACATAGTCGTCGGCGCCTGCGCGAAAGCCTGCAACCTTGTCGGCCCAGGCATCGCGTGCGGTCAGGATCAACACGGGAAAAGTCAGCCCCGCAGTACGCCAGCTTCTGAGCACTTCGACACCGTCCAAGCCTGGCAAACCCAGGTCCAGCACCGCCACGCCGACAGTGCTCGTGGCACCCAGGAACTCAGCTTCCCGTCCTTCGTGGGCGATCAGCACTGCATGGCCCGCATCGGATAGCGCCGAAGCGATCTGGGCAGCCAGTTCGCGATCGTCCTCGGCCACCAGCACTTTCACGAGCGAGCTCCCGGAAGAATACGCGCGTCTGTTTGGCCCACGCCATGCACCTCGAGAAAGCGGCACCCCGGGCCGGTCAGCCGTATGCGCAGGACATTGCCTGCCGGTGTGCGCCATCGGATCTCCTGTACGAGGCCGCGGTCGGTGCTTTCGACGCGAAGAGCCTGCCCGCGGTAGCGGCCCGCCACACAGGCTATCGCAGTGGCCGGATCCAGTGGCGCAGCGTCAAGCGCAGCATCGGCCGCGGCATGGCCTGTCACAAGAAACATCAGCAAATAAGCATGGCGCAACACCTCGCAAGCGTACTACTGCAAACGCAACGAAACCCAAACGGCATGTTGCGCTTGGGTTGTGCCAGGGGCTGGCATCGTGGCGGCACTTCGTCACGAAGAAAGGAGTATTGCGATGAAGACTTTGCTTGCCATCTTTGCCTGCAGCGCCGTGTTCGTGGTCTCGTCCGCGGCGGCTCAACCGCCGGAACCGAATGCCGCCGGGGTCGGGGCCGCCGGTCCCTCGGGCCACCACTCGCCGGCCATGGGCGCCATCGCGAGCGCGGCGGCCCGCCATGGCATGACCCAGGGCGCGTGGGGCTATCCTTCGATCGAAGCCACAGTCAGCAGCTTGCTGCTCAGCCCGCACGCTGAGGTCGAGGGGTTGTTGCTGGCCAACGGCATGGTGGTGAAATGGCCCAAGCATCAAGGTGAGGAACTGGCCGCATTGGTCAAGCCCGGCATGGCGGTCCGGCTCGCCGGCCACTGGCACAAGCGTGGGCAGTTCAAAGCCTGGTCCATCACGTCCGCAGACCGTACCCTGGTGCGCACCGAACGGCCCTGGCCGCAGATGCCTGCCTCGATGCGCATCGGCCCCTTGCAGCCTTTGCAGATCAGCGGCACATTGCAGCACGTCATCGCTGGGCGACGTGGCGAACCCCAACGGCTGGTGCTCGATGCGGGCCAGCAGGTGCATCTGCCCAAGCATGCGGCGTGGATGCTGGGTTCGTCCTTGCAACCCGGCACGCCACTGCAGGTCGAAGGCTACGGCCGCCGAGGCCCGCAAGGATTGGCCATCGAGGCTGTACAGATCGCCGTTCGTGGCAGTGCACCTGTTGTGCTGTACCCAGGTGCTCGCTGAGCGTCGTTCGCCGCCCCGCCAAGGCCATGCAGACCGGTTGCGGCTGGACGGTCCGCATCCCGAAAAGGAGTTTCGAGTGAAGCGCATCTTGGTCATGGTGGCCGTGGGCGGTGCTCTGATCGCCCCGACGGCCAGAGCCCAGATGGCGGCACCCGGGCCGCCACCTGGCGCGATGCTCGCGCCACCGCCTGTGGTATTTGCCGCCGCTCCAGCCTCAGGTGCGGGCACGCCCGCGGCCGCGCTGCCGCCCGAGCTGAAAGGCCTGGGCGTGCAGCAGCACCACGTGCGGCGAGAGTCAGGCCGTCATGGCGCCGAGGAGCATCATTACCTGCGCTTGGGCGATGGCCGCTGGATACGCGCCAAGGTGCGAGCAACACGGCTCATCGAAGTGCAAGGCGAGGCGGTGCCTCCAACCGCGGCGCAGGCCGTGCTGCCACCTTCGCTGCATCGTGCGCGCGAACTCGCTCAACTGAAGGTCATTACCGAAGTGTCGATCAAGCCGCGTGGAGAAATCAGCGTCGAAGGCAAGGCGGGCGATGGTAGCCGTATCGAGGTGGAATACGACCGCTTGGCCCGGCTGCTGAAATATGAGCGAGCGCATGAAAGCGATCGACACAGCCTGACAGACATGCAGGTGCGCGAGCTGCTCGTGGCGCTGAAGTACCGCGACGTTGCCATCGTGCACCGGGGTCGGCGCTACGTGGACGCGATCGCCATCAATGCATACGCAGAGCGTGTCGAGGTCCGGATCAACGACCGCGGGACCGTCGATCGTGAGCGAATGTTGGCGCCCTGACGATGCGCCCCGATGAAGACAGGGCCGCGGCCCGGCATCGGCGACGGCCCTGAGGAGGTTCAACGCCTGGGATTGAGGGCGCGAAACTGAAGTTCACGGTCTGCGTCTGGGTTCAGACCGGCGGAGCCTGCCAGTCCGTTTGCTCGAGCGCGGCAAGGAAGGCCGGCACTTGGTCGTCCCGCAGCTGGTCGATCCCCCCGGCCGCCGCCCGCCCTCCCCCGCCAAACCGCCGGCACAGGGTGTCGGCCCCTCCGGCCGTACCTTGCGGCGCCCGCAAGCTGACGAGGTAGCCGCCGTGGCGGGGCTGAAGCACCACCTGCGCTCGCGCCGGATCGCGCAGCACCATCTCGTTGGCCAGCACTCCCACCACGCGCCGGCTCCAGGGCGTGTCGGGCAGTTCCCGCACCACCGCCTGCGCACTCTCCCAGCGCAGTGGGGCACGCAGACCTTGTTCGAGATCCGCGCAGCGACGTTCGTGGAGTTGCGCAAACACCGGATCGCGTGCCCAGGCCTGCAACGGGTCGGCATGTCCGAGCATGTGCTCGAACAGTTCACCCGGCGCCAGGTGCACATCGGCCAGGGTGTCGCCGTAGGCGTTGTAGTTGATGGCCTCGCCCAGGCGTCGCAGCACAGCCCGTTGCGTGGCATCCCAGCCACCGGCCTGCGCGAGCCGGTCGGCCTCGGCGCCCAGGTTGTCACCATAGGCGCCCACCAACGCCCAGGCACGATGGCGCCCCTGGAGGAAACGATCCATCAACAGGCTGGTGCACAGACGCGGGTCGCCGTCGAGGTGGGCCTGCAGGTGCGGATGCACGGGCACCTCGCCGGGATGATGGTGATCGAAATAGCGCACGCGCGCTCCCTGCGCCAGCAGCCGCCGCAGCGCCGCGCCGTTGCGTTGCATGGACACGTCACACACCAGCACGTCGTCCCCCGGGCCGGCCTGCACCCGCTCCAGCAGTTCGATGTCGCGTTTCAGCCCGGTGACCAGTTCTGCTTGGGCCGGATGGGCCAGACGCCACTGCACGACGGCGCACAGCCCGTCGGCATCGCCATTGCAGACGTCAATCCGGCGAGGCATCGAGTGGTCCTCCGGCACGGGCCGCACGGTCGTGGGCGGCCAGGGCATCCATCACTTCGCTGTCGGGCACTTGGTGGAAGTCCCGGTAATGGGCTCCCACCCCACGGAACCCTGCCGGCCGGCTCAGGCAGACGATGCGTTCGGCCTGCCCTTCCAGCAAGGCCAGGCTGTCGGGCGCCGCCACCGGCACGGCCAGGACCACCGCGGCCGGCTGCGCTTCGCGCAGGCCGCGCAGGGCGGCCCGCATCGTCGTGCCGGTGGCCATGCCGTCATCCACGACAATCACCGTGCGGCCCTTCAGGGGGGGCAGGGGCTTGCCACGGCGGTAGTGTTCGCGCCGACGCGCAATCTCCACAAGCGCCTGGCGCTCCTGGTCGGCAAGGTAGCGGGCATCGGCCCCGGTGTGGAGGCACAGGGCCTCATCCACCACCGTCTGGGGCGGGTTGCCTTCGACGACGGCAGCCACCGCGAGCTCAGGCTGGCCCGGGGCACCGATCTTGCGCACCAGCAGCAGATCCAGCGGCGCTACCAGCCGCCTCGCGATGGGCGCAGCCACCAGCACACCACCGCGCGGCAGGGCCAGCACCACCGGATGCCGGTGCCGCAGGTCTTCGAGCCGATCGGCAAGTCGTTCCCCCGCTTGCCATCGGTCCGTGAATGCAGGTTCCATGGGCCGTGTCTCCCATGGCAAGCATAAATCCATTTTCTGGGCTGGCTGCGGGGGCGAGGGTGCAGCCCGGCGCGGCGGTCGATCCGCGTGCAGCCGCCCCCGCATGCCGCTCATGACAACGCGGCGATGACCTCGGGCGGGGCCTGGACGAGTTCGATCAGAACGCCCTCCCCGCCCAGCGGGAACTCGTCATTGCCCTTGGGGTGGACGAAGCAGATGTCGTGACCGGCGGCGCCCTTGCGGATGCCGCCGGGGGCGAAGCGCAATCCCTTGGCACTCAGCCAGGCCACGGCCTGGGGCAGGTCGTCCACCCACAGGCCCACGTGGTTCAGCGGCGTGGTGTGCACCGCGGGCTTCTTGTCGGGGTCCAGCGGCTGCATCAGGTCCACCTCCACCGCCGTGGGGCCGTGACCGAGCTCACAAATGTCTTCATCGACGTTCTCGCGTTCGGAGACGAAGCGGCTCTTGACGTTCAGCCCCAGCAGGTCCACCCACAGCGCACGCAGGCGCTGCTTGTCGGGCCCGCCGATGGCGATCTGCTGGATGCCCAGCACCCGGAAAGGTCTGTCGAGGGGGGCGGTGCTCATTCGAACCTCAGGATGGGTTGGTCCACCGACAGGCTCTCGCCGGGTGCCGCCAGGATCTCGGCCACCACGCCGTCACGCGCGGCGGTGAGGATGTTCTCCATCTTCATGGCTTCGATCACCGCCAGGCGCTCGCCGGCTTGCACGGCCTGTCCCACCTGCACCTGCACCTGCGTGAGCAGGCCGGGCATCGGCGAGAGGAGGAACTTGCTCGTGTCCGGCGGCGCCTTGTAGGGCATCAGCTTGAAGAGCTCGGCCCCGCGCGGCGACAGCACCTGGGCGTCGATGCGCACACCGTTGTGCATCACCTGCAGCCACACGCCGTGGCGTTCGATCTGTGCCGTGAAGGGCTGGCCATTGCAGCAGCCGCTCGCGCGCACCCCACCGAAACGCCAGTCCTTGTCGATCTCGTAGCAGCGCTCACCGATATGGACCGTGATCGCCCCGCCGCCGTTGCCGGCCACCCGCACCGGATGGTAGGCGTGCTGCCCTTGATCGCCCTTGACGACCACGACATGGTCGATCGCCGTGCGCGCCTCATGGCCCGACATCTGACCGCTGATGCCCATCGCCCGGTCCCGGTACTTGCGATGGGCCGCGGCAGCCAGCGCCACCGGGAACAGGGGATCCTCATGCGTCACGCTGCGGGTGGAGAAGCCCTGGGGGTAGTGCTGCGCGATGAAGCCGGTGTTGAAGCGTCCGGCTTGGAAATCGGGATGTGCCAGCAGCGCCGCCTGGAAGGGGATGTTGCTGGCCACCCCGCGGATCACGAAACCGTTGAGGGCCTCGCGCATCTTTGCAATGGCTTCGGCTCGATCGCGCCCATGCACAATGAGCTTGGCGATCATCGAGTCGTAGTACATCGGGATCTCGCCGCCTTCATAGACGCCGGTATCCACCCTCACCCCGCCGCCGTCGGGCACGGGCTGTGCAGCCTCCATCGTGGTGGGTGGCGGCAGGTAGCGCACCAGCCGTCCGGTGGAGGGCAGGAAATTGCGGAAGGGATCTTCGGCGTTGATGCGGCATTCCATCGCCCAACCGCGGCGAGCGATGTCGCCTTGGCCGAACGGCAGCTTCTCACCGGCGGCCACGCGGATCATCAGCTCCACCAGGTCCAGCCCGGTGATGCACTCGGTCACCGGGTGCTCCACCTGCAACCGGGTGTTCATCTCCAGGAAGTAGAAGCTCTGGTCTTTGCCGACCACGAACTCCACCGTGCCCGCGCTCTGGTACTTCACGGCCTTCGCCAGCGCCACGGCCTGCTCGCCCATGGCTTGGCGGGTGGCCTCGCTGATGAAGGGGCTGGGGGCTTCCTCGATCACCTTCTGGTGGCGGCGCTGGATGGAGCACTCGCGCTCCCACAGGTAGACCACGTTGCCGTGGGCGTCGCCCAGCACCTGGATCTCGATGTGCCTGGGCTCCTCGACGAACTTCTCGATAAAGACGCGATCATCGCCGAAGCTGTTGCGCGCCTCATTCCGGCACGAGGTGAAGCCCTCGTGGGCTTCCTTGTCGTTGAAGGCCACGCGCAGGCCCTTGCCGCCACCGCCGGCGCTCGCTTTGATCATCACCGGGTAGCCGATCTCGCGGGCGATTTCCACGGCGCGCTCGGGCGACTCGATCGCGTCGTTCCAGCCCGGAATGGTGTTGACACCGGCTTGTCTGGCCAGATTCTTCGAGGCGATCTTGTCGCCCATCGCAGCGATGGAATAGTGCTTCGGGCCGATGAAGACCAGGCCCTGTTCTTCCACGCGGCGGGCAAAGTCCTCGTTTTCGGACAGGAAGCCGTAGCCCGGATGGATGGCCTGGGCCCCCGTGCTCTTGGCCGCGGCAATGATCTTGTCGGCCACCAGGTAAGACTCGCGGCTGGGCGCTGGGCCCAGCAGCACGGCCTCGTCGGCCAGCTCCACGTGCAAGGCGTCCTTGTCGGCCTCGGAATACACGGCCACCGTCTGGATGCCCAGCTTCTTGGCGGTCTTGATGACGCGGCAGGCGATTTCGCCCCGGTTCGCGATCAGTATCTTCTTGAACATGTTGAGACTCCCGGGCGGTCAGAGGGGGATGTTCCCGTGCTTGCGCCAGGGGTTGTCGAGCTTCTTGTCCTTGAGCATCGCCAGGCTGCGGCAGATGCGCTTGCGGGTTTCGTGGGGCTGGATCACGTCGTCGATGTAGCCCCGCGCGCCGGCCACGAAGGGGTTGGCAAAGCGCGCCTTGTACTCGGCCTCGCGGGCGGCGAGCTTGGCCGGGTCGGACTTGTCCTCGCGGAAGATGATCTCCACCGCGCCCTTGGCGCCCATCACCGCGATCTCGGCGTTCGGCCAGGCCAGGTTCACGTCACCGCGCAGGTGCTTGGAGGCCATCACGTCGTAGGCGCCGCCATAGGCCTTGCGGGTGATGATGGTGATCTTGGGCACCGTGGCCTCGGCATAGGCATAGAGTAGCTTGGCGCCGTGCTTGATGATGCCGCCGTACTCCTGGCTGGTGCCGGGCATGAATCCGGGCACGTCGACGAAGGTGACCACCGGGATGTTGAAGGCATCGCAAAAGCGCACGAAGCGCGCGGCCTTGATCGAGCTCTTGATGTCCAGGCAGCCCGCCAGCACCAGGGGCTGGTTGGCCACGAAGCCCACGCTTTGTCCATCCATGCGGCCAAAGCCGATCACAATGTTTTGCGCATAGTCGGGCTGCAGCTCGAAGAAGTCACCATCGTCCACCACCTTCAGGATGGCTTCCTTGATGTCGTAGGGCTTGTTGGGGTTCTCGGGCACCAGGGTGTCGAGCGAATGGTCCAGCCGGTGGGCCGGGTCGCCGCTGGGTCGCACGGGGGCCTTCTCGCGGTTGTTCAGCGGGAGGTAGTTGAAGAAGCGCCGCAGCATCTGCAGCGCCTCGACGTCGTTCTCGAAGGCCAGGTCGGCCACGCCGCTCCTGGTGGTGTGGGTGGTGGCGCCACCGAGTTGCTCGGCCGTCACTTCCTCGTGCGTGACGGTCTTCACCACCTCGGGGCCGGTCACGAACATGTACGACGAATCCTTGACCATGAAGATGAAGTCGGTCATGGCCGGGCTGTAGACGGCTCCGCCGGCGCACGGCCCCATGATCAGGCTGATCTGCGGGATCACCCCACTGGCCAGCACGTTGCGCTGGAACACCTCGGCATACCCCCCCAACGAGGCCACGCCTTCCTGGATGCGGGCGCCGCCCGAATCGTTCAGGCCGATCACCGGTGCGCCCACCTTCATCGCCTGATCCATCACCTTGCAGATCTTCTCGGCATGCGCCTCGGACAGCGCGCCGCCAAAGACGGTGAAATCCTGGCTGAACACGAACACCAGGCGGCCGTTGATGGTGCCGTAGCCGGTGACGACCCCATCGCCGGGGATCTTGGTGTCGGCCATGCCGAAGTCGGCACAGCGGTGTTCCACGAACATGTCCCATTCCTCGAAGCTGCCGTCATCGAGCAGCAGCTCCAGGCGCTCGCGCGCCGTCAGCTTGCCCTTGGCATGCTGGGCATCGATGCGCTTTTGGCCCCCGCCCAGGCGGGCGGCAGCACGCTTTCTTTCCAGTTCTTCGAGGATGTGTTGCATGAGGACTCCGTCTTCGGGGATGTCGGGTCAGTGGGCCAAGGGAGGCTCGGGAGCAAAGAGAGCCAGCAATCGGCGCGCTGCGGTGGAGGCCGGCAGGGTGCCTGCTTCGACCTCGCGAGTGACACGGCCGAGCTGGGCCGCCACGGCTGGGTGGTGGGTGAAACGGTGGCGCAGCCCGGCATGCACGCTGTCCCACATCCAGGCCAGGGCCTGGCGGCGGCGGCGCGCTTCGAGCCGGCCGTTGGCCGTCTGCAGTTCGCGGTAGCGCGACACCGCCTGCCAGAAGCGGTCCAGGCCTTCGGCCTTCAGCGCACTCAACTGCATCACCTGGGGGTGCCACATCTTCTCATCATGATGCGCATGGTCCGGGCGGCCGTGCTGGCTCAGCAGCCTCAGCGACGAGGTGATCTGCGCCTGGGCCCGCGTGGCCGCGGCGGGGTCGAGGTCGGCCTTGTTGATCACGACCAGGTCGGCCAGCTCCATCACGCCTTTCTTGATGGCCTGCAGGTCATCGCCGGCATTGGGCAGTTGCAGCAGCACGTACAGGTCGGTCATCCCGGCCACCGCGGTTTCGCTCTGGCCCACGCCGACGGTTTCGACGATCACGATGTCGTAGCCGGCCGCCTCGCACACCAGCATCGCTTCGCGGGTCTTTTCGGCCACGCCGCCCAGTGTCCCACCGGAGGGGCTGGGGCGGATGTAGGCCTGCGGATGCATCGACAGCCGCTCCATGCGTGTCTTGTCGCCCAGGATGGAGCCGCCCGAGACGCTGGAGGACGGATCGATCGCCAGCACCGCTACACGGTGCCCCTGCCCGATCAGAAACAGGCCCAAGGCCTCGATGAAGGTGCTCTTGCCCACGCCGGGCACGCCGGAGACGCCCAGCCGGAAGCTGCGCCCGCTGTAGGGCAGCAATTGCGTGAGCAGGGCATCGGCACGCTCACGGTGGTCGGGCCGCGTGGATTCGAGCAGCGTGATCGTCTTGGCCACCGCCCGACGCTGCGCGGCACCGGGCTCGCCCAGCACGTGCGACAGCAGCCTCGCATCCGCGGCCGGCAAGTTCGGCACCAGCGGTTCGGACGGGCTGCGCTCGTTCACGGCGCTCAGGCCCGCTGGAGTTGGGCACGGATATGCTCGAGCACGTCCTTGGCCGATGCCGGGATGGGCGTGCCGGGCCCGTAAATGCCCTTGACCCCGGCCTCGTAGAGGAACTCGTAGTCCTGACGCGGCACCACACCGCCGACGAAGACAATGATGTCGTCTGCCCCTTGCGCACGCAGCGCCTCGATGATGGCTGGCACCAGGGTCTTGTGGCCGGCCGCCAGCGTGGAGATGCCCACGGCGTGCACATCGTTTTCGATGGCCTGACGGGCGCATTCCTCGGGGGTCTGGAACAGCGGCCCGATGTCCACGTCGAAACCCAGGTCGGCATAGGCCGTGGCCACCACCTTGGCGCCGCGGTCGTGGCCGTCCTGCCCGAGCTTGGCGATCATCACGCGGGGACGGCGGCCGGCCTCCTCGGCGAAGGCGGCGATCTCGGCCTTCAGTTGCTCCCAGCCTTCGGCCGAGTCATAGGCAGCGGCATACACTCCGGTCACCTTCTGTGTGTCGGCGCGGTGGCGCCCCCAGACCTTCTCCAGCGCATCGCTGACCTCGCCCACCGTGGCCCGCACGCGCATGGCCTGGATGGACAGCTCCAGCAGATTGCCCTGGCCCGTTTCAGCGCAGCGCGTCAACGCCTCGAGCGCGGCCTGCACCGCCTGGGCGTCGCGCGTGGCGCGGATGCGCTGCAGCCGCTCGATCTGCTGTTGCCGCACCTTGAGGTTGTCGACCTCGAGGATATCGATCGGATCTTCCTTGTCCAGCCGGTATTTGTTGACACCGACGATGACGTCCTTGCCCGAATCGATGCGCGCCTGCTTCTCGGCCGCGCTGGCCTCGATCTTGAGCTTGGCCCAGCCGGAATCCACGGCCTTCGTCATCCCCCCCATCGCCTCGACCTCTTCGAGGATGGACCAGGCCTTGTCGGCCATCTCCTGGGTGAGCCTCTCCATCATGTAGGAGCCTGCCCAGGGGTCGATCACGTTGCAGATATGAGTCTCTTCCTGGATGATGAGCTGGGTGTTGCGCGCAATGCGGGCCGAGAACTCGGTGGGCAGCGCGATCGCCTCGTCGAAGCTGTTGGTGTGCAGGCTTTGCGTGCCGCCGAACACCGCCGCCAGGGCCTCGATGGTGGTGCGCACGATGTTGTTGTAGGGGTCCTGCTCGGTGAGCGACCAGCCCGAAGTCTGGCAGTGGGTGCGCAGCATCAGGCTCTTGGGGTTCTTCGCACCGAAGCCGGTCATGATGCGATGCCACAGCAAACGGGCGGCCCGCATCTTGGCGATCTCGAGATAGAAGTTCATCCCGATGGCCCAGAAGAAGCTGAGCCGGCCGGCGAACTCGTCCACGTCCAGGCCCTTGGCCAGCGCGGTCTTCACATACTCCTTGCCGTCGGCCAGCGTGAAGGCCAGTTCCAGCGCCTGGTTGGCACCGGCCTCCTGCATGTGGTAGCCCGAGATGCTGATCGAGTTGAACTTCGGCATCTTCCTGGCCGTGTACTCGATGATGTCGCCGATGATCCGCATGCTCGGCTCGGGCGGGTAGATGTAGGTGTTGCGGACCATGAACTCCTTGAGGATGTCGTTCTGGATGGTCCCGCTGAGCTGGTCCTGCGCCACGCCCTGCTCTTCGGCGGCGATCACGTAGCCGGCCAGCACCGGCAGCACCGCGCCGTTCATGGTCATGGAGACACTGACCTTGTCGAGCGGAATGCCGTCGAACAGGATCTTCATGTCCTCGACCGAATCGATGGCCACCCCGGCCTTGCCCACGTCGCCGGTGACCCGCGGATGGTCGCTGTCATAGCCGCGGTGGGTGGCCAGGTCGAAGGCCACCGAGACGCCTTGGGCGCCCGCCGCCAGGGACTTGCGGTAGAAGGCATTCGATTCCTCGGCCGTGGAGAAGCCGGCGTACTGGCGGATCGTCCAGGGCCGCGAGGCGTACATCGTGGCCTGGGGCCCGCGCACGAAGGGGGCAAAGCCCGGCAGCGTGTTGGTGTAGGGCAGGCCCTGCAGGTCCTCGGCCGTGTACAGCGGCTTGACTACCAGGCCTTCGGGCGTGACCCAGTTCAGGGCTTCGAGCCGGCCGCCGGGAGCGGCTTTGGCCGCGGCCTTCTTCCAGGCGTCGAGGTCGGCAGGGGCAAGGGGCGCGGGGGTGCGATCGGCCATGGCGGACTTCCGTGTCGGGGCCCCGGCGCTGGCCGGGACGGTGCAGCATACGCCCGGGGGCGGCGTGGGCCAAGCAGACCGCCGAGCGCCCCCGTGGCGGATGGCATCATAATTCAAAATTGAATTATAGACACCAACCAGCACTTTCGGCGACACTATGCGTGTATGAGCGCCCCTGCCCCGCCGCCTTCACTGCACGATCGGCCCCTGTATGAGCAGGTGGCTGAGCGCTTGCGCGAGCGCATCCTGGCGCACAACCTGCCACCGGGCAGTTGGATCGACGAGCAGGCCCTGGTGCGCGATTACGGCATCAGCCGCACGCCGCTGCGCGAGGCCCTGAAAGTGCTGGCCTCCGAGGGGCTGGTGACGATACGGCCCCGACGCGGGGCTTATGTGACCGAAGTGTCGGAGCGCGACACACGGGAGGTCTATCACCTGCTGATGCTGCTGGAGAGTGACGCGGCCGCCGAGGTGGCGGGTCGGGCGTCGTCGGCGCAGTTGGCCGAACTGGAGGCTTTGCATGCCCGCCTGGAGGCGGCGGTGCACGACCGCGAGGCCTTTTTTGCCCTAAACGAGGCCTTCCACATGCGCTTGCTGGAGATCGCAGACAACCGCTGGCGCGTGCAGATCGTGACCGACCTGCGCAAGGTGATGAAGCTCAACCGCCACAACTCGCTGCTCAGCGAGGGGCGCCTGGCCCAGTCGCTGCAGGAGCACCGGGACATCCTGGCCGCCCTGCGCCGGCGCGATGCCGAGGCGGCCCGCGCGCTGACTCAGGCCCATTTCCGCCAGGGCCTGCAGGCAGCCCGGTCGGTGGCGCCCCGGGGGCCAGGGGGGGCGACGGCCGTTCAGGTCTCGTCGGAGAGGGGCACGGCGTCGATCCCGTCGTCGTAGGCAGCCAGTTCCCCGCGCACCGGGCCCAGCAGGGGCTTGTCCAGCGGGCGACACACCCGGCTTTGCAGGCGCTTGAGGCGCTCGGACCGTTCCATCG